>CAYTFT010000381.1:0-2756 GCA_964437155.1 uncultured Chitinophagales bacterium
AACCGGTTCCAGCTGGTTGCGCCGGCATAACTCTCATCGCCCTGCATCATGGCGGCCCATTGGTTCTGACTCATTGCCGACGTGCCGCTGTCGGTGAGCATGTCGATGATTACATCTGAAGACTGGAGGAGAAACGGGTTGTAATGTGCTTCTTTCAGGCGGAGCCTGCGCCCTGCTTCGGTGCTCATTTTAATGGGTTCCACGGTTTTGATCCGGAATGGCTCTATGATGGTCTTAAAAGGCATATCAAAAATTTGTACGAAGGTGAGATGAATAACCCTTTATGCAAATGATATAAATCAATGGTCATTCAATTTTTTTTGGGAAGTTACTTGTAAATTCCCCTCATCCGCCTATCTTTGCACACTCTTAAGGGCGGGAGTTGCAATCCTGTTGCAGTTTTCACCGGACAGAAAAGGGAGCATAGCTTCCGCCGCGGCGGATTCAGAGCATCCCGCTTCAGGCGGGAGGGTCAAGGTTCGATTGAGTTTTTTTAAAATATTGGGAGCATAGCTCAGTTGGTTCAGAGCATCTGCCTTACAAGCAGAGGGTCCTAGGTTCGAATCCTAGTGCTCCCACAAAGGCGACAATTATGTCGCTTTTTTTGTTTATCCAATGTCCTGCTTTACCTATATCCTTTTCTCCAAAGCACTGAATCGTTTTTACATAGGTCATACTTGCAGTGATCTGCAAGATCAATTAAAAAAACATTTATCTGATCATTCCGGATTTACTTCAAAAGCAAAGGACTGGGAAATTGTTTATGTGAAAAATTTTCAGGATAAAATGCAAGCATATAAACATGAGCGTGAAATTAAATCCTGGAAAAGCAAATTGCGTATTCAACAGTTGGTTCAGAGCATCCCGCTGCAGGCGGGAGGGTCCTAGGTTCGAATCCTAGTGCTCCCACAAAGGCGGCAATTATGTCGCTTTTTTTGTTTATCCAATGTCCTGCTTTACCTATATCCTTTTCTCCAAAGCACTGAATCGTTTTTACATAGGTCATACTTGCAGTGATCTGCAAGATCAATTAAAAAAACATTTATCTGATCATTCCGGATTTACTTCAAAAGCAAAGGACTGGGAAATTGTTTATGTGAAAAATTTTCAGGATAAAATGCAAGCATATAAACATGAGCGTGAAATTAAATCCTGGAAAAGCAAATTGCGTATTCAACAGTTGGTTCAGAGCATCCCGCTGCAGGCGGGAGGGTCCTAGGTTCGAATCCTAGTGCTCCCACTTTCTAAGATAAGGGTTTCAGCGAATTTCAAAGCTGGAAACCTTTTTTATTTGCAGATAATTTCCAAACATTGGAAAAAAGAAATCATTAAGTAAGATTAATGCAAAGTCAATTTTTTGCAGAATTGCCGGCTTAACTTATATGGTGAATTAAAGTATAAATAAGCCCAGATTTTTGTGACCTCGCCCTAAAAAATTGATCCTATCTAAAATACAGTTATTTCGACAATTTTTAACTTTTTAAACCCGACAAAAAAATGTCCTAAAATTTTAGATCCGACCAAGTACTTTCTGCATCATTAAAATTATGGATTTTCTGAGGACAAAACCTGATATTTAATAGCATGCATAATTTTCGCTAACGTATCAACAGTATTCTTCTCCCGTATTTTTCTCCCTCTCCATTCTGCAAAACACCTACATATATTCCGTTGCTCAATTCCGGCAATTCTGTATTTCCATTTTGCAGATTATTTATGCAGAAAACTTCTTCACCGGATAAATTATACATACACCAGCTGCCCATTGGATCATTCTGCCAGTCGGTAAAAAAAACTTTATTTTCCCACACGTACCAATCCGCAACAGGTGCAGTTGCATTGTGCACTGCATCCGGTGTTTCCACTTCGATCAGATCACAACTATCGGTGCCATACACGTATATTTCATTTTGTTTAAAGCAGGAAAGCCAGTTACTTCCATATATATATGCAGCCGTTGGTAAAAATGCCCCGAAGGGTCCGTTTAAACTACCTACACCTTCTAACCAGATCTGATCGACTGCACCGGGATAGGCAAAATGAAATTGCCGGTGATACAAGCCATCATTGAGCAAAACAGAATCAATCAGCGCAACAAACATTACCGGTGTATGACCGATCGGATAGAAAACGGTATCTCCGGGCTGCAGACTGAAATCATATAATAAAAATGTTGTGTCCAGCGGAAGACCCGCCCATTGCGGATCCTGTCCGGCAATGCTCATGAGTGAAACCTGTTCATTAAAAGCACGGAGATACACCTGGTCCCCAACGGTACGCATGGCAGCGATATGTCCGAACGGGATATCTGTGTCATCAGCATAGGTATCACCCGGGAGTTCAAAGGATGTATAATATATCCGGGTGAGTGCGATATTTATAAATATTTCTCCATCGATAAGTGTATCACCATCGAGGCTGATCGCATAGCCATACGAAGCGGAATTACCCGTTCCGTCCCATGCACCACGGATAGTCATCCAGGAAGCACCGGTATCAGGAAAAGGAATCGGGTCCTGCGCATGGAGGATAACGGGACCGGAAAACAGCAGCAAAAACAGGAGGATATTAATCTTCATGGGGTATTTTGTTTTAATAAAGATAAAAAAAGGTATCAGGCAGTTGCAAGCATTATTACCAAACAGAAATTTATATGACCAGAATGACATGATTGGAGTGATGATTCTGAATTAAAATAATAATCAGGATTATTTTAGTCCCGACAGACGCTCCGTGCCGATAAAACCTTTTCCTGA
>CAYTFT010000382.1:0-2735 GCA_964437155.1 uncultured Chitinophagales bacterium
AAGCGATTTCTTTCCGACCTTAAATCCTCACGACAAGTCAAGGGTTCCAGGTGGGTTGGGAAGGCCGTCATCGCCGGCCCCAAGGATGACAGTGGTCGACGAATCGTCGCAGACAGTCAGGTAGGCATCGCGGGTAACGGGCGGCGAGGAGATCCCTTGTTGCAGGAAGATATCATCGACCCACCAATCGAAGCCGTACGATGGCTGTTTGAACCTGAAACGGAACTGCTCGTGATATTTACCGGTCCGCATACCTATATTTCTTCTTCCTGGTATGATCACGTAAATGTCCCGACCTGGAATTACATTGCCGTGCATGTGTATGGCAAACCGCGGATATTAAATAAGGAGGAAGCCTATGGTGTGCTTGAGCGACTGGTGAACAGATATGAAATGCAATCAGAAAAACCATTCAAAATGGAACAGCTCAGTGAAAAATATCTGCAAAATCATCTGGATGCACTCGTCGCATTTGAAATCTCCATTGACCGCATCGACGCAAAAGAAAAATTAAGCCAGAACCGAAATGCACATAATTATGATCTTATAATTGAACAACTCGAAAAAAGGGAGGATGAAGGGTCAAAAGGGGTGCTGGATGCGATGAAACTAAAAAAAGGCGATACGCTATTCGATGAAGAGGCTGACTGAAATCAATATGCAAGTCATTATGTAACATGTTCTGCTTATTTTTGCAAAGATCATATTCAGGAATTCTATGTCATTATACAATCAGTTATTAAAAAATAATACCCGATGGGTGGAGGAAAAAATGAAGGAGGATCCTTCTTATTTCACCAATTTATCCAAAGGGCAAAATCCGCCTTTTCTGTATATCGGGTGCAGCGACAGCCGCCTCCCGATCGACGTATATACAGGTTCTGATCCGGGACAAATTTTCATCCACCGTAATGTTGCGAATCAGGTATTTCTCAACGACATGAATTTACTTACCGTGCTTGAATTTTCTGTTAAAACACTGAAGGTGGAACATATCATTATCTGCGGTCACTATAAATGCGGTGGCGTGGAAGCGGCTTATAAAGGAACAACACTCAATCTGGTGGAGAACTGGACGATGAATATCCGGGATATTGCCATGGAGAATAAGAAAGAACTGGATGCAATAGAATCACTGGAACAACGCCTGAACAGGCTCAGTGAATTAAATGTAATTCGTCAGTTAAGACAATTATGCAAAACATCGATCATGCATGATGCATTTTCAAAAAGCGATTATCCAAAACTACATGGATGGGTGCTGGATATTGCACACGGGCATATAAAAGAATTGCCGATTCCGGTTTCCGAATGGATAGAATACGGATTATTGCCTGCCGATTATCAAGCCTGATCCTGTTCGCCGTGCGTTTTATTCTCGAGCCGGTTTTTTTCCACGTCGTATGCTTTTATGATCTGCTTCACCAACCGGTGGCGCACTACATCGTGCTCATTCAGAAAAATTGTTCCGATACCGTCGATGCCTTTTAATATGCGTAAGGATGTAAATAATCCGGAGGACTGATTTCTTGGCAGGTCGATCTGTGTAAGATCACCGGTAATAATACATTTTGCACTTGGCCCGATGCGTGTGAGAAACATTTTCAATTGTGCATCGGTCGCATTTTGCGCCTCATCGAGAATAATAAATGCATGGTCGAGTGTTCTGCCGCGCATAAATGCCAGCGGCGCAATTTCGATCACACGGTTCTGCATATATAAATTCAGCTTTTCAATCGGCAGCATATCATCCAGAGCATCATATAACGGGCGCAGATAAGGGTCGATCTTTTCCTTGAGGTCTCCCGGCAAAAAGCCGAGATTTTCACCGGCTTCCACAGCAGGACGTGTGAGGATGATCCTTTTCACCACTTTATCTTTCAGTGCGCGAACGGCAACTGCAACGGCTGTATAAGTTTTTCCTGTCCCGGCAGGACCAATGGCGAAAACAATATCATTTTCCGCAGTGAGTTGCACCATCCTCCTCTGATTGGGAGTGCGGGCGCGCACAATGAAACCATTTGGTCCGTGCACGATAGCATCTTCCGGCAGGTCGGGCAGATCAACAAGTTCATTTTCTTCCACACCAAAGAGCATGCTCTGGAGATTTGCATCAGAAATACTTCCGAATTTTTCAAGATGGTGGAGCACAGCTTCGATCTTTGATTTGAATTCGTCTACATCTTTTTCATTTCCGCGCACTTTTAATTCATTTCCGCGTGCAGAAATATTCAGATACGGAAAAGTTTTTTTGATAATCCCGAGCCGGGCGTTATGTATACCGTAGAAGTCAACCGGGCGGATATCGTCTAATGGAATTGTTACTTCAATCAATTTTTCTTATAATTTTGTGTCGTTCAATGCAAATTTAATTTATTTGAGTTAACCGGCTCTGCTTCTCAACCTGATATGGCGATTATTACCCTCACTTCTGACTTCGGTGTAAAGGATCACTATACGGCGGTTATAAAGGGTGGCATTCTTACAAAGGCGCCTGCTGCAACGATCATCGACATTTCGCATGAGGTTGCTCCCTTTAATATTCAGGAAGCAGCCTTCATCCTTAAAAATGCGTATTTCCATTTCCCCGCCGGAACCATCCATCTGGTGAGTGTACATGCTGAGAAAAAAAATACGGTGAAATGTGTCGTCATCACGTATGCAGGACATTATTTTATCGGCGTCGATAACGGATTATTTTCCTTATTGCTGGATGAGCAGCCACAGCAGATCAT
>CAYTFT010000383.1:0-2732 GCA_964437155.1 uncultured Chitinophagales bacterium
CGGTGAAGGGAATTGTATTATACAGGTCAATTACATCCTGCCATGCCTGCTGGGCGCCCACATTTTCGAGGGAGGTCTGAATATCCGGTTTGAAAGCGGTATACAGATCAGTAAATGTGTTCACTCTCAGGTAATTTGTTGCAGAGGTATCTGCACCGTCGAGGATCGCCATGGCATCATCGAATGTTATTCCGGTAATAGCATCCTTGAAGATCGGCGTAGCTTCATCGGCTGCATCTTCAGCGGCATGGTTCATCTGCTCCACAAAATCATCGATCAGCAAATCACCTCCGGGAATTGCGCCCACAAGTGATTCAACCACTTCAGCCTCCTCCGGAAATAAAATGGTTATATCCGGATTTAAAAAATATCCGTTGACAACAGAACCTTTGGAAACAGCAGTGTCTGTTCCGATATTCAGCGCCTCCTTCAGGGCGGCTGCCACATCATCGTCCTGCAACAGGTCAGAAATATTAATATCCTCACAGGACATAAAGAAAACGGATACGGCAAACGGCGCCAGTAACAGATATTGTAATTTTTTCATGCAATATGATTTCTGGCCCGAAGTTAAAATATCATGCCATAGAATTGTAATTCTGTATCCACAGGGGAACTTAATTTGTCCGGAAAGTGATTAAAATTATCGGAAACTATAAAAAAATGTCCTCTTTTACCGAAAACACCCACAATACCTTTACATTCGGAATAGAAGAAGATGCGCAAAAGGAATATGCTAATCTTGTTCGCCCTGGCTGCAGGTTTGGTTTTGGCGAATGAGTCTTGTAAACACACACCCCTTGATTTTATTGACGATATTAATGACCCGGTAATTGACGATACTACCGGCGGCGGCGGAGATACGATTGATTTCTCCAACTGCGATCCCGATACCGTTTATTTTGAGAATGATGTATTCCCGATCATCATTTCGAATTGCGCGATCAGCGGTTGTCATGATAATATAACCCATGAGGAAGGGATCAACCTGAGCAGTTATACCAAGATCAAAAGCAGTGGGATCCTCGACCTTACTGATCCGTGGGACAGTGACCTTATTGAACAGATCACCAAAACCGGTAGTGACAGGATGCCTCCACCTCCGATGCCTCAACTCACCGACGCACAAATTGATATTCTCCTGCAATGGCAGATCCAGGGTGCGCTTAACAATGCCTGCACCGAATGTGATACGGCTGCCGTAACCTATGCATTGAGTATCGACCCGATCATGTCAGCGTATTGTATCGGCTGCCACGACCATGCAAGTCCTTCCGGGGGAATTGATCTTACCGCATATTATGGAACAGGAACCAACGAAGGTGTATATGATGTGGCAGCGGACGGAAGATTATATGGCGCGGTCACTTTCGCACTGGGTTATTCCGCAATGCCGCAGGGTGGAACACCGATTCCCGATTGCCTGATCGACCAGATCAGAATCTGGATTGAGGATGGTTACCCCGACAATTGATTTCTATCACCATTTTCAGCCCGTTTTTCTGAAATTAATGCCCACCGTTTACTGTTGTTTAAGTAGTTGAGAATATTGACGTATTTAATTCAGAAAGAATAAAATAATACTATGAAAAAGCACTTAATAATTTCTGGTCTTGCGGTTGCGGTTTTATCAGTTTTTTCTTCCTGTAAGCATAATTCACTAATTGATTTGACTGAACATTCGGTGACGGAAAATTGTGATCCCGATACTGTTTATTTTCAGAATGAAATATTACCGCTCATTATTTCAAATTGTGCTAAAAGCAGTTGCCATACCGGTTCAGGCGGTGAAGAGGAAGCCAAAGATCTTTCCTCCTACACTGCGATCATGAACAGTGGTTACGTAAAACCGTTTAATTCGAATGACAGTAAAATGATCGAAGCGGTTTCAAAGGCTGGTGGTGAAGATAAAATGCCTCCTTCCCCGAATACTCCATTAACTTCGTCGCAGATTGACCTGCTTTCCACATGGATCGATCAGGGTGCGAGAAATAATGAGTGCACCGGCGGTTGTGATACTACAAATGTTACTTATGCCGGTACCATTGCTCCGTTAATGGATAATTATTGCGTAGGCTGCCACGGCGCCGGAAATACAACCGGTGTTACACTTACTTCCTATTCGGGAGTTGCAGCAACCGCAGCAGACGGAACATTATGGGGCTCGGTAAATCATACAGGCGGATACAGTGCCATGCCGAAAGGCGGAGATATGCTGCCCGACTGCCATATAGATGAAATTAGAATCTGGTTAGAAAATGGATATCCAAATGATTAAGAAAATGAGAATTGCATTTGTAATAGGTGCCGGTTTATTGTTAACCGGAAGTTTTTTCTCCTCCTGTTATTACGACAATGTAGAGGAATTATACGGAACGTATGTATGTGATACATCCTCTGTAACGTACAGCGGAACGATACTGCCGATACTCGAAAGTGAATGTCTTACCTGCCATAGCGCTACCAGTGCCGATGGTCTTGGCGGCGGAAATAATCTGGAAGGTTACGACAACGTCATGGGTTTTGTAGTAGCGAATGACCCGAACAACAGTACGCTGTATAAGAGTATTGCCTGGTTGGCCGGCGCAAGTCATATGCCTAAAGGATCAGCGCAACTCAGCGACTGTGATATTGCGAAAGTGCGGGTATGGATCAACAGTTCCGCGCCGAATAATTAATCATTCGGCCTTCTGCAGGTTCTCTGCAATTTTTCCGTTCTCCGTATTGCGGAT
>CAYTFT010000384.1:0-2710 GCA_964437155.1 uncultured Chitinophagales bacterium
TCAAAATCCAATAATCAATATTTGCAAAGGTTACGTCATCAAATCCATAGGCAGATTCAAAATCATCATAAAAAGGAGGCAGTGCCTCTTCTGACCTGTCGCCCGAAATCATGGAGGATGAACTTCCTGCCACGATGAGATCGCCCGCAGGTGACCATTGCAGTAAAGGCGACAGATCAGCAATATTTCCACCTATTGTATTTTGCCATTCGATATCACCAGTTGCGGATAATTTAACAAGCCAAAAGTCATTGGTATTCGACCAGGTTCCCGACACATAATCAAAGGGCATATAGGGTGCAGGGATCAGCGGTTCAGTTTTATCATATGCGGCATCGGATTTTGAAAAACCTGAAATAATGCATCCACCATCTGCTGTTTCAAGAATATCTGAAATATGATCATAATCATCTGCCTGTATTGTTTTTTCCCATAGGATATTTCCTGTGCCGTCCATTTTGATGACCCAATAATCTTCCGACACAGAGGCTTCAGATTTTGTAGCTGATATTCCCGACGTACTGCTGCAGGCGAGTAAGAAATTACCATCTGTTGTCGCAATAATTTTTATCGCCTCATCATACAGATCACCGCCAAAGGATTTTTGCCATAAAATACTTCCTGTTGATGAAATTTTAATCACCCACAGGTCATCGCCTCCCAATGGTACTGTTGTTTTATCACCCGAAACAGGTGATGCAGACTTTCCTGCCAAAATATATCCGCCGTCAGATGTGGCCACAATATCATTCAGTTGATCACTCAGGCTGCCTCCGATAGTGTTTTGCCATTCAATGGTTCCGGAGGACGTAAGTTTCAATATCCAGAAATCCCATGATCCCAAATTGACTTCCGTTTTATCACCAGAAATTCCGGAGCTTGAAGTGCAACCCACTAAATATCCGCCATCGCTGCATTGCAATACTGTTTCGGCGTCATCATAATAAGCTCCACCGATATCATTTTGCCAAATGATATTTCCGAGGATGTCGACTTTTATTACCCATGCATCAAAACTCCCGATTTTAGCTTCTGTTTTATTACCGGAAATACCACTGTATGTATTCCCAACCATGAGATAATTACCATCCATGGTTTGTATCATTTCGTGCATCTGATCACCTTCATCACCTCCGTATGCAACATTCCACAAAACATTGCCAGCCGCATCTAGTTTACTAAATACATAATCATTGGAACCATACAGACCATGAATTTCACCATTGATCGAATTGCTGGTCCCACCGACCAGGCTGCCGGCGTCCTGAGGAAATAATGCTCGCAGGTTTTCATTACGGTCACCCCCCATACTCGCTTCATCCTGAATGGCAGGGCCGCTGTTGCAGCCGATCAATCCCTCGTTGACTGAACCATCACAATTATTGTCAAAATGATCGCAGATCTCAGTGGCTGAATCATATATATTTGAATTGTGATCATCACAATCGGGTGAAGGGGAAGTAATTGCACCGGCAATGGGCTCACAGGCGTTCGTAAGCAATTGATCACCATGTCCATCCTGATCAGCATCGACGTAATAAGGAATGGTGGAACAGGTGGAAGGACCTGTTTTGATGATCCAGAAATCAGGTAAGCCCACTCCGCCAACCACGCCTTCCGACTTGGTTGCATTCGATAACGCATCGGAATATCCCGCCAATAAAAATCCACCGCTACCATCGGGTACTGCGTCCATAAAATAACTCGAACCGTTCACCAGATAATCAGGCTCCCAATCATCCCATAAGATACCACCATTTAAAGAGTTTTGCCAGATCACATATCCATTGGTATCTATTTCCATAAAATAATAATCGTCAATACCACCTACTGTTCCTGAAAATCCTGCGAGATAAATTCGGTTTGGTCCGGTCTGATAGATATAGTATGGTTCATTTTCATAATTTCCTTCAATGGTTTGTTCCCACAGGATATTTCCGGTATTATCCATTCTGATGATCCAAAAATCATCCGTATCCACCCACCAGCCTTCTACCACATCGTATGCATTTGTGAACCAATTTATGCTCATTTCCGATTTATCGCCAGAGATATTCGCTGAGGAATATCCGGCAAGCATGAAACCGCCTTCAGATAATTCAATGATACCTGTCAGCACATTTGATCCCATGGCTCCAAAAGCTGTTTGCCATGCGATTGTGCCATCGGCGTTCATCGCCAGTACCCAATAATCAGATGCGCCTGTTGCATCGATCGTTTTATTCCCCGTAATGCCAGAGGCAGAGGTTCCTGCGAGAATAAATCTGCCATCAGAACTTTTAATTGTTGATGTTAATTGATCACTCAATGTTCCACCCAGCGTATATTGCCATTGTATGACGCCCACACTATTGATCTTCATAACCCAATAATCGTTTCCTCCGATACAGGCCTGGGTTTTATTTCCTGAAATGCCGGACAGGGAATATCCGCTTAAAATAAATCCTCCTGTGAGTGGTAAAATTTCAGTGAGGATATCATCTGATGAACCGCCGATCGTTTTTTGCCATACGATAGAGCCTCCCGGAGTTAATTTCAGTATCCAATAATCTTTCCCCCCGATTGCAGGGTCTGTCTTATCGCCTGAAATACCGCCGGTTGTATATGCTCCGATCAAAAAACCTCCATCGGGACATTCAGCTACGTCAGCCAGATAGTCGTATGCGGTAGTGCCGATGGTATTATCCCATTGCACCACGCCCAGGCTGTC
>CAYTFT010000385.1:0-2705 GCA_964437155.1 uncultured Chitinophagales bacterium
GGATCGATGAGAATTCTGTTGATTTCAACGACCTGCGCAATCAACTTGGATTCGTTACCCAGGACACCCAGTTGTTTGCCGGAAGTATCAGAGAAAATCTCCTGTTTGTAAATCCCGCAGCCGGTGAAGCCGAACTCAATGACGTCCTCAGTAAGGCGAGTTGTAACAACCTGCTTGCCCGAGCCGAAAAAGGTTTGGATACGGTGATCGGGGAGGGCGGATTAAAATTATCAGGCGGAGAAAAACAGCGCCTCAGCATTGCCCGCGCCCTGCTCAGAAAACCAAAACTCCTGATCTTTGATGAAGCGACATCTGCGCTTGATTCGCTGACCGAAGAAGAAATTTCCAATACGATTCGCAGTATTTCCACGCAGGGTGAACAAATCACCATACTGATAGCACACCGGCTCAGCACAATTATGCATGCCGACCGCATTTATGTGCTTGAACAGGGCGAAATGGCCGAAACCGGAACCCACGAATCGTTGCTTGCAGAAAAAGGTTTGTATTATGCAATGTGGCGCCAGCAGGTAGGGGAAAGGAAAAAAATCGTTGCAGGATAACGACTGTTAAAGCCTTCCGTTTTATTTAATTTTTTTTTCAGTAAACATGAACTTTTTCAATGCGAAAAAGTTATATCATTAGTGTGTTTTCATGGGGATCAGGGGTTGTCTCACGCTTGTGAGGCGCCCCTGTTTTTTTTTGAGAAAATATCTGTTATATACATCCCATTTTTAGCCGTTGATAATTTCGTAATACGCCTTCCGGTTTGCAAAGCTTATGATAGTTCCCGTTTAATTTCGGCTACATTTGCTGCATCAACACAATCATTCCTGATTATATGCTCACCCTTCAACTTTCTCCGTTCCCGGTCATTGAAACTGAGCGGCTTTTACTGCGCAGAACCACAACCGGTGATGCTGAAGCTCTGCACTTTCTGCGTTCGGATAAACGGGTGATGCAATACATCGACAGGCCGCCGTCCCGCGATTTGCAGGATGCAGTGGATCTGGTGACTAAAATGGATGAAGGAATCAATTCCAATACAACAATTGCATGGGCCATATGCTTAAAGGGAAGCCCAACTATGGCAGGCTCCATTGGATTTTACAGGACCGACCTTGCAAACCACCGTGGTGAGGTAGGGTATATGCTGCATCCGGATTATCAAAGAAAAGGCATAATGGATGAAGCATTAAAGGCAGTTCTGGATTTTGGCTTCACCCGACTGCGATTCCATACCATTTTTGCTGTGGTGAATCCGGATAATGCAGCCAGCATCGCCTTGCTCGAAAAGAACAAATTTGTGAGAGAAGCCTATTTCAGAGAAGATTATTATTTCGAAGGGAAGTTTCTCGACAGCGGTATTTATTGCCTGATTACGCCGTTAAAATAGTTTGGCAGAGAACCGGTAAAACAGACACGGAACAGTACCCGGAATCAGCAATAAATTCAATTGCGGAATTATCGCAAATCACAGACCGATATTGTCTGCCTTCAATACGGCTCAAAATATTGATAACAAAGGATTTTATGTTGAAAACTTTGACAGTATTTCTACAGAAATGATGCCCTTTCCACGCCCTGTTTTGCTACCTTTGCCGTTCATAATTATTTACCCGGAATTGTATGGCTGAAGGCGAAAAAATTATCCCGATAAACATTGAAGAAGAAATGAAAACAGCCTACATCGATTATTCGATGTCGGTTATTGTTGCACGAGCCATTCCTGACGTGCGCGACGGACTTAAACCCGTTCACAGAAGAGTGCTCTACGGCATGCAGGATCTCGGTGTTACCTGGAATAAACCCTATAAGAAATCAGCAAGGATCGTCGGAGAAGTACTGGGAAAGTACCATCCGCACGGAGATACTTCTGTTTATGATGCAATGGTACGGATGGCGCAGGACTGGAGTATGCGGTATCCGCTGGTGGACGGGCAGGGGAACTTTGGCTCGGTGGATGGCGACAGTCCGGCGGCTATGCGTTATACCGAAGCCCGGTTTGCGCGCATTACAGAGGAGATGATGGCCGATATTGAAAAGGATACGGTCGACTTCAGCAATAATTTTGACGACACTTTACAGGAACCCACCGTATTACCCTCCAAAATCCCCAATCTCCTGATCAATGGTTCCTCCGGTATTGCCGTGGGAATGGCTACCAATATCCTCCCGCATAACCTTTCTGAGGTTTGCGACGGGATCGTTGCCTATATCAAAAACCGCGAAATTTCAGTTATTGAGCTCATGAAATATGTGAAGGGCCCCGACTTCCCGACGGGCGCTCATATTTATGGGGTTGAGGGGATCGCCGAAAGCTTTGAAACAGGCAGAGGACGTATCGTTGTAAGGGGAGTGGCCAACATTGAAACAACTTCTACGGGCCGTGAGCAGATCGTGATTACTGAGTTGCCTTTCCAGGTGAATAAGGCATTGTTCATCACCAAAATATCGGAGCTGGTGCATGAAAAAAGGATCGAAGGGATATCAGATGCGAATGATTACTCCGACCGGGAGGGCATGCGCGTTGTTATTGACCTGAAAAAGGATGCTGTCGGGACTGTTGTCCTTAACCAGTTGTATAAATACACACCGCTGCAATCCTCCTATGGTGTAAATAATATTTGCCTTGTGGGCGGAAGGCCGAAGTTGCTGAATCTGAAGCAACTGATCGGCTACTTTGTTGATTTCAGGCATGAAGT
>CAYTFT010000386.1:0-2705 GCA_964437155.1 uncultured Chitinophagales bacterium
TTTTTCATGCTATTTAGTTTTGCCAATAAAGATAAAGAATATTTTGGAATAGGGGCGTGGGGATGAAAATTTTCCTGTGTGCATAATCGCTTTACGGGAAAACCCGCGTCCGCAAAGCGGCTTACCTGTCATAGCCCGTTTCTGTGCCAAGCAGCATCCTGCTTTTCATAAAATGCCCTTCACCGGTAGCGATCAATTCGCCCTGCGCATTCCGTAGTTCTGCGGAGGAAGGTATAAGCCTGCCGGCAGTCTGTTCACATCTGCCGGTTGCTGTCAGTATCCCATTGTGCACCGGCTTTAAGAATCGGATGGTGAAATCTGCCGAAACAATAAAATGCGTGTTGATGAAGGAAGCTGCTGCAAAATAGGCTGCATCATCCAGCAGTTTAAAATAAACGGAGCCATGGACCGCATTGCCTGAATGAAAAAAAGTTTCCTGTACTGACAATTGTATGGTACTGCTGCCTTCGCGGATGCTGATCTCCAAACCCGGATACAATTTTTGTACGGGAGCCTGCAGATACATTTTTTCCAGCAGAGCATAATGCGTTTGCATGAGAGGCTGTTAACGGTTGAGTAAAATAAATGTCCCGGTTGCAATATAATTTGACCCGGTGAGCAGGAGCATATATAATCCGTCAGGCGTTTGAGCGGGTAACTGTATAGAAATTGAATTTCCTGATATTGTGCCTTCCATAATTAATTGCCCGGACACAGACAGGATATTCCATTTCTCAAATTGATCAATTAATTGCCCTGCCGATACAGAAAGTTTTCCGGAGGATGGATTCGGATAAATAATAATTGTTTGCTCCGGATGAAGATTATGTACACCGACAAAATTATCTTTCTCCAGCAGCTGCATACCGCCGCGCACATTTCCGGAAAGGAACTCCATACTTCCATCGTTATTAATATCTGCCCCCTGGATCGTGGAATAAAATCCGGGATAATATTGAAGGAAATTTGTGTCGGCTTCAAAAAATTCTCCCATCAGCGCATCTTCTATTTCATTGTATTCAAAAATATATCCGCTTTGTGATCCGACAAGCAGATACAACGAATCATTTTCATTGCGGTACATAAACGGATTGCTGTATCCGGTGATATAACCCGGCTTGCGCACATCCACGCCACCCCATATTTCACTTTGCAGTGTAAAAACAGGAATTTCCGGTGTTCCGGTATTATGATAATAATTCAGATTTCCGTTTTGCTCACCAATTACCAGATCCGGTTTATTATCCAGATCAATATCTATAAAACACGGAGCAGAACATGCACCCACATCAATTCCCTGCCATAGAAATACCGGTGCTGCAAATGTGGCTTCACCCGCACCATCGGAAGTATTTTCCAGGTAATACAATGTGCCATCCGCAGCACCGCAGATCAGATCTTCATCACCATCATTATCTATATCGGTAAAGGCAGGTGAAAGCCATGCGATATGATATAATTCAAGTCCGGCAAAGTCACGTGTTATCAAAGTGTATGCAGGAGAGGAGCCTGTTCCGGTATTTTTATACAGCCATAATCCGTGATGCAGAAGTAAATCTTTTCCTGCAGTATTATTCACACCGATCACGATATCTTTTAAACCGTCATTATTATAGTCAAAAAAAACAGGTCTGGAATATCCGCCTGCATCCACTATTTCGCTAATCAGGAAAGTGTCGGTATTAAATGCAAAATGAAATGTATCATTTGTATTCAGGTTTTCATACAACCAGACATGTTCTGTATTTAACCCGAGCAGATCATCGTTTGTTGTGGCAACAATATCCTGATCGCCGTCATTATCGGCATCGATCAAAAATGTTCCGGGAAAAACCGGCATTTCAAACGGTACTGTGCCGCCCGGCCATAAGGTATCCTTTGAATCCATTTCTGCAAAATCAACCGAGCCGCCATTGCGGTAATACACGAGATTATTACAGGAATTATCTCCGAGCAATGCATCGGCGTCACCATCGCCGTCTTTGTCAAATGTAATTATCGTTGAACCTATATGTAATTCTGTATCAGCCGTAGCATCCTGTGCATTTCCTTTACAGCTGATATGCAGATCGCCGCCGGAGCATGCAAAACTTTCATATAATTGTCCCCAGCAAATTTCCTGTAAAGCATATATCAGACTATCGCAACCATATCCCGATTCCTGCGACATATTTCTGTAAAAACGGATGGTAGTTCCGGAAACGGAAAAAGATAAAATATCAATATCGCCGTCATTATCAATATCCCCAATCGCGGGGTCGTCGGTGCGGCTGGTATATAATCCGATGCCGCCACCACCGTCGTCATAAACAAGATGCTCTTTTTCAAGTGAAAAAGAAAGAGTGCCGTCGGAGACAGATCCTTTAAATACTCTTGTTGACCCTACAGCATAAGTGAAAATATCCGGGATCTCGTCGCAGTTATAATCGCGGATAAATGCCCAGTCTTCGAGATGAGGAAATATTTTTTCAAATGCGGGAGCATAGGTATAATTTCCGGATGCATCCTTTAAAAATGTTACTACGTTCCATCCGCCGCGGTCGTAGATAAAAAGATCATTAATGCCGTCGCGGTTCAGGTCGACATCTGAAAACTGCGCTGCCGTTAATCCACCTGCGAGTGCCGCCGTGCAATCATTTCCGTATTGCTGTACGGGAATATCGTGCATGGGAATATATTGCGCAAAGGAGCCGGCACTTCTGCAC
>CAYTFT010000387.1:0-2695 GCA_964437155.1 uncultured Chitinophagales bacterium
TGCATACGATTCTCCAATCATGAATGCAATAGAAGCTTTCTGATCGGGCGTTTCTGCTTTATTAAAATCTTTTTGCAACAGGTCGGCGGCAAGTGCATATTTTTTCAGCTTGTAGGCCGTTTGCCCGTCCTGAATATTTTCCGTCACATGGCATCCTGCAAACAGCAGAGCCGTCATCATCCACACCAAAATTTTGTCCTTCATAAGATATGGTAAAGTTATAAAACGAAAACAGAACGGGGATGTTGTATCTGTTTAAGTTTTGTAAAAATCGGCACCCGATATTGGTAAAAATTCCAGGTCACAGGCTTTGATTTGAAAAATATCCTTAATTTAGATGACCCATCTCCAATGCCGCACATTTCATTTCCTCTTTTCATTTAAAACTAACGTATGCAAAACAAATTACATTCCTTTTTCCTTTTCACCGGCCTTGCATTTGCAACAGCAGCGCAGGCACAGGTATTAACACCGCATCCCGTTCTGGGCTTAGAAACGGTTACCTCACCCGGATTTGCCGATCCGGTGGACATAGCTAATTGCGGCGATACGCGTTTATTTATCGTTGAAAAAAGCGGGTATATCCGCATCCTTAAAACAGATGGCACCAGCACATTGTTTCTGAACATTGATTCGAAGGTGAATTCTGCTTCCAGTGAGCAGGGTTTACTGGGTATGGCATTCGATCCGAATTATGCTGCCAACGGTTATTTCTATGTTGATTATACTGCCAATACGGGCAATACAATCATCGCACGGTACCAGCGGAATGCGGTAAATCCTGATCTCGCCGATGTGGCCAGCGAACAGATCATGATCAATTATGCCGATCCTTATACCAATCACAATGGCGGTAATCTTGAATTTGGCCCCGACGGCTATTTATACAGCGGTTTGGGCGATGGCGGCAGTGGTGGTGATCCCGGCAACCGCGCCCAGGATATCACGGATATGTTGTGGGGGAAAATGTTGCGGCTGGATGTGAGCACATTGCCTTACACGAGTCCGGCCGACAATCCGTTTGTGGGCATTACCGGCGATGATGAGATCTGGGCATACGGATTGAGAAATCCCTGGCGGTTCAGTTTCGACAGGCTGACGGGCGATCTCTGGATCGGGGATGTTGGCCAGAGTGCATGGGAGGAAGTTGATTTTCAGCCTGCTGCATCCACGGGTGGAGAAAATTACGGATGGCGCTGTTATGAAGGAAATCATTCTTATAATCTCACCGGTTGTGCCGGTATGGGAGCCTATGATTTTCCGGTTTTCGAATATAATCATACTTATGCAACAGGCGGTTATGCAATTACCGGTGGATATGTTTATCGCGGAACAGAGTTTCCCGGCATGAACGGTTATTATATTTTCTGTGATTATGTGAGCGGTAACTGGTGGACATTAAAATCAAACGGGGCCGGCGGATGGAATAATCAGTTTTTCAGCGGACTGCAGACAGACGTTGCAACGTATGGTGAAGGAAGTGATGGAGAAATATATGCTGCGAATCTCGCTACAGGAGAAATTTATCATGTTGTTGACCTTTGCGGTAATTTCAGTTTATCAACAAATATCACGAACGCGAATTACGGATACTCAAACGGCGCTGTTGACCTTGTTGTTACCGGCGGAACGGGAACATTAAGTTATACCTGGAGCAATGGTGCAACCACGCAGGATATTTCGGGTCTCGCAGCAGGTACATATACTGTGACAGTGGTAGATGCATACGGTTGTGTGCAGACAGCAACTGCAACGGTTCTCGCAACATGCGGACCATTGCCTGCGATCACGGTTACAAGTATCGGTTCCACAACTGCCAGTTTCGACTGGATCGATGAAGGAGTTGCATCTTATAAAGTGCAGTATGTTCCCGCTGCAGGCGGTGCGCCGGTAAATATGATGGTGGGAGTGAGTAATGTCACGCTTACCGGACTAACGCCTGCAACAACCTATAAATTAAAAGTATTGCATACCTGCCCGGGCGGAATAAAATATACAAAGAGTAAAACATTTATGACCACGGCGCGCCTCGCATCAGGGGAAGAGACAATGGAACCTGTCATTGTTCCGAATCCCGGAAGCGGATTATTTAATATTCAACATGCAGATAAGGAAACCACGATCTCGATCTATGATCTTTCAGGAAGAATTATCGGATCCTTTACAGGATCTGATAACAGTCAGTTGGACCTGCGGAATTATGCGGAAGGAATTTATTTTGTGCAGTTTGTAAAAGAAGGAATGATAATTTCAACACAACAACTGGTGATCGCGAAATAAATAATATTTTTTGGATTCATTCTCGATTGCCGGTAAGGCAGGAAGGTTCGAAAAGAAAAACAAGGACGGCTGCTTCAGGTGAGGCAGCCTTCTTATTTTAATTTTATTAAAGGTTTTTATTGTCGGGAGAAAAAGATATTGACCTAATTAGGTAAATAAGTGGGAATCAGTCTTCCCGTTCCTTCCCGCCTTTTCGTCTTCCCGGCATCTCCTTTTAATTATTTTAGCAGAAGCAGCGGCCTTAATTTTTCCGCCCATATTGCATATCCTTTTTCATTCATGTGCAGCATATCATCGAAAAAAAGGTCTCTGTTTGGCTTTCCATCGGCATCAAGCATGGCGGAATAAATATTCAGGAACATGGCATTTTGCTGGGTCTGCATAAAATGTTCCACCAGGGTATTATAATGCGTGA
>CAYTFT010000388.1:0-2693 GCA_964437155.1 uncultured Chitinophagales bacterium
AACCTTCTACCTTTAACTCTAAACATTTAACTTTAAACTTTCTCATCTCAAGTCATGCCAGAAGCAGTCAACTATATTGTTTACTCCATCCCGGTTTTTTTCTTGCTGATCGGGATAGAACTGATCATTGATAAATTCAGGAAGACAGGATATTACAGGTTAAATGATTCTCTTTCCAATATAAATGCGGGCATCACCGAGCAGGTGACAGGTGCATTTCTGAAAGCATTTGTTGTGGGCATTTATGCCTGGATCTTTACACAATACAGCCGGTGGCATATTCCGGCGAATATTTTCACCTGGATCATTTTATTTATTGCGGTCGATTTTTTTTATTACTGGTTCCATCGTCTCGCACATGAGATCAATGTTTTGTGGGGCGGACATGTTGTGCACCATCAAAGTGAGGAATATAATTTAAGTGTTGCGTTGCGACAGGGTGCATTTCAGAAATTCGGGTCATTTCTTTTTTACCTGCCGCTGGCATTTATCGGATTTGATCCCGTAATGTTTATTGTAGTGAGCCAGTTTCAGACATTATATCAGTTCTGGATTCATACCAAAACTATTCATTTGTTGCCGGCGCCTCTTGAATTTGTACTGAACACGCCTTCCCATCACCGCGTGCACCACGGCCGAAATCCGAAATATATCGATAAAAATCATGGCGGCACACTTATTATCTGGGACAGATTATTCGACACCTTTCAAAAAGAAGAAGAGGAAGTTGTATATGGCATTACAACGCAGTTGCATTCATGGAATCCATTGCGTGCGCAACTGGATTTCTGGCGCGAATTGTTTGCAGATATTGCACATACACAGAAATGGAAGGATAAAATCAAATTGCTGTTTCTTCCTCCGGGATGGTATCCTTCTGAACTCGGCGGACCAAAGCATCCGCAGGAAGTTACCGTTGCTACTGCGCATAAGTTCGATACACATATTCCGTCCGGACTCAATTATTATATTTTTTTTCAATTCATAATAATTCTTGGCGCAGCATCCTTCTTTTTATTTCTGTTTGACAAATTCGATGTTTTTACGGGAATAGTATTCATGCTGTTTATTTTATTCTCCATTACTTCCATTGGTTTAATGCTTGAAGCCTATAGGTATGCACTTATTGCAGAGGTATCCAGACTTATAATAACAGTATTGTTTGTATATTATTTAATGCAGCGGGGCATAATGACCGAAATTACCGGTTACGATATTGTCATTATTGCAGCATTCGCTGTTTTTTCCATCCTGATTTTTATTCCATTCAGAAATACCTTCAGACAAACACAACCTGTAAAATGAAATTACTATTTCTTCGCTTATATTTGGCCGCTGCCATGGTGCATCTTTTCTATCTCGCACAGGGAAACGAGCAGGTGGAGACCATCACAAAATATCTTCTGATGCCATTTCTTCTGTTGCACGTGATTGCAAACAGGAGGAATGCAATAAAGAAAATGATGCCCGTACTGCTGGCGCTGTTTTTTTGCTGGGCAGGAGATGCCTTTTTATTGTATACCGGTCGTGATGAAAAATATTTTCTGCTCGGGCTCGCTTCTTTTTTGATCGGACATCTTTTTTATGTGCAAGCTTTCACGCGGGTGAGAGAAAAGGGCGAAACATTATTTCAGCGAAAAAAATTAGTATTCGCCTTACCGGTTATATATGCTGCCGGTTTGCTGATTCTGATCATCCCGTCACTCGGCGATATGCTCATTCCTGTTATTTTATATGCTGTTGTGATTAGCTGGATGCTGCTTTCGGCAATGAACAGGGAGGGATTGACATCTTCCTATAGCTTTGGATTTGTTTTATCGGGTGCAGTGCTTTTTGTGCTGTCGGATTCATTGATCGCCATTAATAAATTCTATTCTCCTCTTGCGCTTGCACCGGTATTGATCATGTCCACATATATTATCGGGCAATACCTGATCGTAACAGGAATATTATTGCATGATTCAAGGGAAGCTGTTGCGTAAATTTGGGACTGAAATGCGGATTCTGATAATATTATTTTTTCTGACAATTGCACTTATTTCCGGCTGTTCCATGGCCGGGACCGATCCTGCCGGCCCGCCTGTTATGATCGTAGGGCATGGCGGTTCGGGATTTGAGACTTTTTTCTATCCGCTGCCGGCAAATACAATGGAGAGTATTCAAAATGCCGTAATTGAGGATGATGCCGATGGTGTGGAAATGGATATTCAGATCACACGTGACAGTGTACTTGTTGTTTTTCATGATAAGGAACTCTCGAAAAAAACAGATTGCAGCGGAGCTGTGAACCGTCATACGTATGCAGAGATCGCTGCATGTGATTTTCATGGTGATTTTCCAAAGCGTGACCGCGGTAGCCATACTATCATGCGGTTGGATTCAGTATTACAATTTCTTACAGATAATGCAAACGGGAAATTTGTTTATCTGAATATTAAAGCGGCTTCATCAGGTGACAGGCAAACGTATAATCAAATAATAAGTCGTCAATTAACGGCATTGCTTAAGGATGCCGCGATCAAACCTTTCACAATTATTGAATCGCCGGATATTGAAATGCTGAAGATGATCAAAGTGTCAGACGCATCACTTGTGCTGATGATGGATACCGGACCGTTTCAGAAGGATTTTCAAAAGGTTTTGGATAATCACCTCGATGGAATTGTCATTGCCAAGGATGATATTACTGCAGA
>CAYTFT010000389.1:0-2690 GCA_964437155.1 uncultured Chitinophagales bacterium
TGTTTTTACAAGTGCATTGGCAGCAGCAAATACTACAACCGGGCCTGTAATTACTGAAGAACATATCGCCACCACCAAATTGAATGTGCAGCGGATGAGCCGGCTGAACAAAACAATCCGCTTGATGCCGGAATGGGATACTGTTCACGTTGCAGGGAATAAAATGAAATGGCTCCTAATTGCGGAACCCTGGTGCGGCGATGGTGCGCAGATCATTCCTGTGATACATGCAATTGCCGAAAAGCTGGGCATACAACTGGAAATCATTTTACGCGATGAGCATACCGGCATTATCGATCAGTATTTGTTCAGGAACGCGAGAGCTATTCCGCGGCTGATCAGTTTCGACACCGTAACCGGCGAAGAACTCGGAAACTGGGGTGCCCGGCCTGCCGAGGGCCAGCAACTGGTGGATGATGCAAAGGCTAACGGCGTTCCGCGGGATACATTTATGATCGCCCTGCAGAATTGGTATAACCAGAATAAAACAGTTAGCTTGCAGAACGAACTATTTTCGTTCGTAACTGATTGTTTAGCATAGTGTCCGTTTTTTCGTTCGAACATATCAATTCCGGGAACAATCGTCCTCCCATGCGGCCCGAAGAGGAAAGAAAACATCTCTTCCTCAGTTTCTTTATTCCGGGCGTGTTTGTTGCCCTTATGTGGATTAGTAAATTATTCGAGGTAGCTACCGGTATTGACCTCGCACATTTCGGATTATTACCCAAACATATCAGCGGATTACGCGGAATTTTATTTTCTCCCTTTATTCACGGCGACTGGAATCACCTGATCTCGAATTCGATACCTTTTATGATCCTTTCTGCAGTAATGTTGTTCAATTACCGCAAGGTCGCATTTAAATCATTCGTATTTATCTATTTTACATCCGGCCTGCTGGTTTGGCTCACAGGAAGAGAAAATTATCATATCGGTGCAAGCGGACTCGTTTACGGAATGGCATTTTTTATTTTCTTCAGCGGCGTCTTCAGAAAAAATATACAGGCAATTGCACTTTCTTTATTTGTGGTATTTCTGTACGGAAGTATCGTATGGGGTATGTTCCCGATAGATATGACCATTTCATGGGAAGGACACTTAATGGGTGCATTATCCGGAAGTATGATTGCATTTTATTACCGCAAGGTTGACCTTCCTCCAAAAATAGAACTGGAGGATGAAGACGAGGATGCGGAGAATGCGGATCTGGATATGCGCACTGGCGATGAAATAAAAATTATTTATCAGTTCAGAGAAAATGAACCGCCAAAATAATGGAGCGCATTTTCAGGATCACAGGCGACGGATTTCCCACTTTTTTTGTCCCCTCTCTCAACGAACATTATCATTCTGTGCATGGCGCTTATCATGAATCCATGCATGTATTTATTGAAGCCGGACTTAATTATTTTCTTTCACAACACGACCGGTCTCCATCCATACTGGAAGTGGGCTTCGGCACCGGATTAAATGCCTGGCTCAGTTTGCGGGAAGCGGGTAAGCGAAAAATACCTGTTCATTATACGGCACTCGAACCCTTTCCTGTTGAACCGCTTTCCTTATTGCAGCTTGCAGAGGCCGATCTGCAAAACCGGGAACTGCAATTCAGCGACCTGGAAACCATGCATCTTTCACCGTTCAATACCGACGTTGCAATAACACCTTTTTTCACATTGCATAAATTAAAAACGTCAATTGAATTATTGGATGCAGCGCGAACATTTGACATTGTTTATTTTGATGCATTCGGACCGCAGGTTCAACCGGAGATCTGGCAAACAGAAATATTCCGGAAATTATTCAACGCAATGCAAAATGACGCTGTGCTGGTGACGTATTCCGCAAAAGGAGCCGTGCGCCGTTCCATGCAGGAGGTTGGATTTTCTGTTGAACGCATACCGGGTCCTAAAGGAAAAAGAGAAATGCTTCGCGCAATTAAATTGTGATCTATCTTCGTACCGTGAGAGATTTTCTGGTCATTGGTGCAGGTTTTTCCGGGATCGCATTTGCATGGGAACTGGAAAAAAGAAATATTTCCTATCATCTTGCAGATCCACTCCATTTGAATTCCTCCACTTTCGTTTCTGCCGGTGTGGTAAATCCTGTTTCCGGCAGAAAATATTCCGTGCAGTGGAATGACGCAGCATTACTTACCCTGATCAAAAATGAATTCCGGGCGATGGAAAATTTTCTCCATGCACAACTTATCCGGGAAACATCACTTATAAGAATACATAAAAGCGAATCAGCCCTGGAAGAATGGCTGAAAAAAAAATCATCACCTGATCTGCAAAAATATATTTCTGATCACACCGACCTTTCGCCGTTAAACCGATGGATAGATGCCGCTTACGGTGCGATAACGATCGCACCTGTGCTGCGTATCGATACCCATACGCTTATCCATTCCTTCCTGCATGCAATCGGCGAAAAATGGATACGCTCCACCGTTGACCATGCAGCTGTTGAATGGCAGGATGATCATTTTATTTTTATGGGAAACACCTATAAAAATATTGTCTGTTGTGAAGGGATCTCTTCATTAAAAAATCCATGGTTCCCTTCTCTTCCCTTCAAACCTGCAAAGGGTGAATGCCTTATTGTTGAAATACCCGGATTTGTTCAGGATAAAATTTTACAGAAAGGCGTTGTGATGGTCCCGATCGGTAATAATAAATGGTGGGTTGGCG
>CAYTFT010000390.1:0-2687 GCA_964437155.1 uncultured Chitinophagales bacterium
TGTGAATCTGATGTTCGGCAGAACGATTTATTTACTTGGCGGCAGCAAATTCACCTGGAAAGTGCAGCATAATATTCTGCATCATACCTATACGAATATTTATGGCATGGATGAAGATATCCATGATAAACCGATATTGCGCTTATCTCCGCATGGCAAACTCAGTGGCATTCACCGCTTTCAGCATATTTACGGCTGGCTGTTATATGGTCTCGCTACTTTCGGATGGGCGCTCAACAAAGATTTCAAGCAACTGATCCGGTATAATAAAACAGGATTAACGCAGGGGAGTGGTGGTAATCCTACGGTCGAAATGATCAAATTAATCCTCAGTAAATTATTTTACTTTGCCTTATTACTTATGCTTCCGATGCTGCTCACCGATTATGGCTTCGGGTATTTATTTCTCGGTTTTTTCATGATGCATTTTACATCAGGACTTATTCTTACAACTATTTTTCAGCTTGCGCACGTTGTCGAGGATATGGAAAATCCGGTTCCGACAGAAAATAATGAAATTGAAAATAACTGGGCCGTTCATCAGTTGAAAACAACTTCCAATTTTGCAAAGAAAAACAGAATTTTAAGCTGGTATGTCGGCGGATTAAATTACCAGGTTGAACATCATCTGTTTCATAATATTTGTCATATTCATTATAAAGACATCGCCCCGATCGTTAAAAAAACTGCATTGGAATATGGAGTGCCTTACCACGAACAAACAACATTCTGGCAGGCACTTGCGTCACATGTGCGTGTGCTCAAACAGATCGGAAATAACGCTCACCTGCAGAAAGCGTAGTTTTCTGTAATCCATTATTTACAGGTTATTTCAATCGATCTGATCGATAGGCAGTTCTTCGTACTCCTGTTCTTCGCTTTTTTCCGCAGATGGTGCGATGATAAAAAGGATGAACATCAGAATAAATAATACGAGGTTGGCCCATCCGAAAAGCAATGCGTAGGACTTATGTAATATATTAAACACAGCACTCAGGCAGGCGGCGGTTACCCATAACCATTTACTGATATCAATAAAACGGATGGATGATTTATTGATCATCCGGAGAAAATAAATCCCCGCAACCGAAAACAAAGAGATGGAAAGCAACAGATCGGCACCCTGCCAATGCATGATCCTGCATAATGCACCGATAATATATATCGAAATGCAGATCTGGATCAGCCTGAAATAAACAGTCCGGAAAATATCACTCTCCCGCAATAACATTTCCAGCACTGTGAGCTGAACTATAAAAATAATTACGGCAATTCCGTGCTGAACAGCAGTAAAACCGCTTTGCTGATTGGAAAGCAAAATTCCGGTAACACCAATTACGATAAGTAACAGACGGATATTAACAGGCGACCTTTCCTTTTTGATCATCAGACACCAAATTGCCGGAGATGATGATCAAGATGTTTTACTGTGAGTTTGTCCCATTCTTCCGGTGTGAGTTTGCCGAAAAACGGATGTTTTTCTTTTGTCACACCTGCGGGCCCGGCAGCAGATAATTTTCGTATCAGATGGATAGCCTTTGCTTTTTCATCCTCAAATTTCCGGTCATTGCTTATTACAAAACTCGAATCGGTTGGCAATCCTTTTCTGAAAGGTTTTTCATTTACCAGTTGTTGCTTTGCAATTCCGCCGAACAGCCATGCAACCAGCGTGCGTTTCGGTTTATATTCACTCAATGCAACACGGATCGGTTGCTGAATATGTGCGAGCATTTGTGCCACTGTCATGCTTCCCCATAATTGCTGCGAAATGGGTGTCAGTTTTTCAATCCTGTCGATATACTCCTGTGCATCCTCTTTATTAAATATACTTCTCATATCCGCTATTCTTTTCTGTTAATATTAAATTTCCGATAATTCCACTTTATCAAAAAGAGCATATTGCGTATCCACCGGAATTTCTGTTGAGCCTGCCGATAAATGAATGATCAGCTTATCACCTTGTACAAAATTTACAGATACTTCAATCGTTTGCATTGTCCAGGCATTTACATCCGATGCTTCCGTGCCTAAAATGACCGATGTACCGTCTTCTTCCAGTTTCCGCATTGTCACCGAACCGGGCCAGGCACCGAACGCTTTGCAATAACAGGTCAGACGGAGATTTTTAGTTCCGGATAAATCTTCAATTGTATAATCTGCATATCCTTCATCCGGGAATGTTCCGGGATCGATCTTCAAAGAATAGGTGCCACCGTCGGCAGGTACATCCGTTGATGAAGATGTATTTTGCGTTGTCCATCCTTCCGTAGAAAAACTTCCGTTCTCGAATGAACCGTTGGTGATGGTAAGGCCGGCTGGTACATCCTCCTTTTTACAGGAGGCAACCAGAAATAAAAAGGCGGCTATGTAAAGAGAGATTCTGTATTGCATAATTAAAATTAATTTATTTCCGTGAACTTGTAAAACCCAAACGCATTTTTAATGCCGATAATTTTATTCTGCATAATAGCCGACAGTTCCGCCCACCCAGGTTTTATTTTTATTGTAATCTACGCCGATCATCACACCTTTGCTTAAACGTGCGAGATTGGTGACGAGCGTGGGCCGCGCTTTGTCTTTTTCCCAGATATACATCAATCGTAATTCACATTTGGCGGATTCATCGGGTGTTTCTATTACGGGAAGATATGTTTCTTTTTTTTGTAAAATAAAATGTTCTCCATGCG
>CAYTFT010000391.1:0-2686 GCA_964437155.1 uncultured Chitinophagales bacterium
TGCGATGTCCCTTCCGGATTAGCGCATCTTGCAGTGACGGGAACTTCAGCCACACTGGAATGGGATGCTTCCGCCTGTGCAATTGAATATGCAGTACAATATAAACCGGTGTTCGCCATTGACTGGACAACAGTAACTTCAACAGATCCCTCAATTATTATTACAGGATTAATTCCGAATACCGTGTATGAATGGGCGGTAAATGCGACCTGTGTTTCTGCTCCCGAAGTAGTGAGCGATTACAGTTCAACGGATGAATTTACCACTGCACAAAATGGAATTGAAGAAACTGTCGGAATGAGCGGATTGAGTATTTTCCCTAATCCGTTTTCCGTAAATACAACCTTACAACTCGTGCTTAATTCTTCAGCGCTGATAAAAATTGAGTTGCTTGATGTAACTGGAAAAATAATCCGCGTAATCAACGATCAGGAATTATCCTCCGGCGCACATGTATTTGATGTGCAAAGGAATGAACTTCCAAAAGGTGTATACTCTCTGCGATTCACGAACGGAGATAAATCCATTTCAAAGAATCTGGTTGTGGATTGATATTACAATTCCGCCAGCGTCTCTTCCCCGGAAAATATGTGCCGGAAGGGAAATTATGCTATGGAACTCCGGTAGATGAAGTTAGGCCCCGTCTCTTATCTTCCCTTTTTCGAAGAGAAGACGTTACGTTTGTTTTTAATCAGAGCTTAACAGAAAATAAATACCCTTTGCGTTTCTTCGGTCAAGCCATTTAAGCATGTAAATTGATTTCAGCAAATAATAATCATAATGGTAGATGGGTTTCCCCCTCTTTTCACAAGGGAGGGCCGGGGTGGGTCCGGCAGATTCATCGCTTCATCCCAAGCAATTCTCCCGCATTTTCCAGCGCAGCTTTTGTCGGATTCTCGCCGCTGAGCATTTTTGCAATTTCTGTATGCCGTTCTTTAGCATTCAGTACCTTAAGTTTGGTAAAAGTAGCCTCGCCAAATGTTTCTTTATACACGTATAAATGATGATTGCCTTTTGCAGCGATCTGCGGAAGATGTGTGATGGCGATCAGCTGGTGATTTTCGGAAAGTTGTACTAAAATGTTCCCGACCTTATGTGCCACCTCACCACTCACACCTGTATCGATCTCATCGAAAATTAAAGTGGGTAATGCCACACTTTTCGCGAGCAATGATTTAATACATAACATTAAACGCGATAATTCACCTCCGCTGGCAACTTTTTTAATATCCTGCAAGCCTGATCCTTTATTTGCAGAAAATAAATATTGCAAATGGTCGGCACCGGATATCTGGAGGTTTTTTTCTATATCGAATACATGTTCAATTTTCAGCACAGCATCTTTCATTCCAACCTCGGTAAGCAGAGCTTTTACAGATGTTTCGAGCGCTGAGAATTGTGCGACCCGCTTTTCCGATAATTTTTTTGCTGTAAGTCTGAGTTGTACAAATGCCTTCGATTGTTCATTTTTTAATCTCTCAATCGTTTCTTCACTATTCACAAAAGCATTCAGCTTTTCTCCGAGCCGATCCTGTAATTCCTGTAATGCTTCAACGGTAGTGCAATTATGTTTTTTCTGTAATCTGAACAAAACGGATAATTTGTCCTGAATTAGTTCAGCGCGCTTCGGATCGGCAATGGCAGCATCCGACTGTATATCGAGATCCCGCGCAATATCTTTTATTTCAATGGAAACGGATGTAAGCCGTGTAATAAATGGTTCTATTGCATCAGAAAATTTTGAAGCATTTCTGAGGTGCGCGATCACTTCCCGCAACCTGTCATCAATGGATCCCTGCCCGTTTTCAAGAATTTCGGCACTCTGCAATAAATTCTTTTTAATTTCCTCTGCATGCAATAACTGGGAGAGTTCATTTTCCAGTGCCGCCTGATCAACAGAGCCGAGCTCCGCATTTTCCAGTTCCCTGAACTGAAATTCAGTAAAATCTTTTTCTGCGCCTGATCTTGCGGCAAATGCTTCCGCTTCTGCAAGTTGTGCGGATATATTTTTCCAATTCAGGTATTGCTCTTTATAAACGGATAAAATATCCTGTGTTCCTGCAAGTGCATCCACCACCATTAGCTGAAAGGCTGAATCACCCAGTGCAAGTGTTTCATGTTGCGAATGTACCGTTACAAGTTTATCAGCGAGTTTTTGGAGTACCGTCAGGTTCACCGGTGTATCGTTAATAAATGCGCGGGATTTCCCATTATCGGATAATTCACGCCGGATGATCGTCTCCGCATCATAATCAATATTTTCTTCAGAGAAAAAATCGTCAAGTCCGTAATGCCCGATATCAAAAACACCTTCAACAACACACTTTTTATCTTTATTGAATAATACACCCGTTGTGGCGCGTTCGCCAAGGACAAGCCCGAGGGCTCCGAGGAGGATCGATTTTCCTGCACCGGTCTCCCCGGTGATAATATTCATCTTCTCGGAAAAACTAATCTCCGCCTCATTAATGATGGCATAATTCGATATGCGTAATGTTTTCAGCACAGCGCAAAGATAAGGATTAGCGGTATGCGGGTAGCATTGTGAATACCTGTCTGCCACCAGGCCTTAAACTATTCGAACGGGCAGACACGCATCGACGTATATCAACTTCGAAATCAGGATTTAACCTGTAAACCCGCAATCTTTATCTTGAATCCCCGACCCAACACGAAGTATGCAGCA
>CAYTFT010000392.1:0-2664 GCA_964437155.1 uncultured Chitinophagales bacterium
TTCTTTATCGCGCGTGATCCCCGTAACATTAAAGCGTTTGGCAAAGGATTTTCCCGTTTTCCCATCGGTATAGATCATGTGGTACGTCATGCGCTCGTCTTCTTTTTTCCAGACATTGGCATACAGAATTTTCTTGCCGATAAAAACTTTATCCGCAATGCGTACCACTTTCATTTTCCCTTCTTCCGTAAATGCGATAATATCATCAATATCGCTGCAGTCGGTAATAAATTCATCCTTCTTCAGTCCGAAGCCGATGAATCCATCCTCCCGGTTGACATATAATTTCGCATTATTCGCCACAACCGATTTAGCTTCGATCACATCGAATTTCCGTATCTCGGTTTTTCTTTCTTTTCCCTTCCCGTATTTTTTCAGTAATTCCTCAAAATAACTGATCGCATAATCCGTGAGATGGCGGAGATGATGTTTTACTTCCTTCATTTCCTTCTCCAGTTCTTTAATCAGTTCATCCGCTTTAAAGGAATCGAATTTTGAAATGCGCTTGATCTTAATCTCCGTTAAACGAACGATATCCTCTTCCGTCACCTCACGCATTAAATTTTTTGTGAAGGGTTTTAATCCTTTGTCAATCGTCCTGATCACCGCCTCCCAGGTCTCGCATTGTTCAATATCCCGGTAGATCCTGTTCTCGATGAATATTTTTTCGAGGGACGAGAAATGCCATTTTTCATTCAGTTCTGCAAGGCGGATCTCGAGTTCCCGTTTTAATAATTCTTTTGTGTTCTTTGTCGACCTCCGCAATAATTCATCTGTGGAAATAAATACCGGTTTATCATCGTCAATCACACAGGTGATGGGTGAAATGGAGACTTCACAATCGGTAAAGGCAAATAAGGCATCCACCGTCACATCCGGTGAAACACCGGCGGCGAGTTCAATGCTGATCTCCACGTTGGCGGCGGTATTATCCGTAACTTTTTTGATCTTGATCTTCCCTTTATCGCTGGCTTTTAAAATGGAATCTATCAGCGATGTTGTAGTGGTACCGAAAGGGATCTCTTTAATGACGATATTTTTTTTATCCGCCACTTCAACTTTGGCACGCACGCGGATCCTGCCACCACGCTCCCCGCGGTTATATTCGCTTACATCCATTGAACCGCCGGTCGGGAAATCGGGAAGGATATTCGTTTCATTTCCTTTTAATATTTCTATACTTGCCTGTATCAGTTCAATAAAATTATGCGGAAGTATTTTCGTTGACAACCCGACTGCGATCCCTTCGACTCCCTGGGCCAGTACCAGTGGAAATTTCACAGGAAGAAATACAGGCTCCGCTTTTCTGCCATCGTAACTGAGTTGCCATTCTGTTGTATCCTTGTTGAAAACAACATCGAGTGCAAATTTTGATAACCGGACTTCTATATAGCGCGGTGCGGCTGCATCATCGCCGGTTCTGAAATCTCCCCAATTTCCCTGTGTGTCGAATACAAGTTCTTTCTGCCCGAGGTTTACAAGTGCATCGCCAATTGCTGCATCACCATGCGGATGATATTGCATGGTTTGTCCGATCACGTTCGCAACTTTGTTGAAGCGGCCGTCATCCATTTCTTTGAGGGCGTGGAGAATTCTGCGCTGCACCGGCTTCAACCCGTCGCGGATATCGGGCACGGCACGCTCCAGAATTACATACGATGCATAATCAAGAAACCAGTCCTTGTACATACCGGATACATGCACCGTTTTACCGGATTTCATCTCCGGTAAAAGTTGATCCTGCTCATCCTGTTTCTGTTCTTCCTTATCAGCCTTTTTCTTCGCCATGACACCTGTAATAAAAGTTGTCAAAAATAAGCATCGGGCAAGGCGTTGGAACGGCAAGTTTTCCACCACGGGGCAATCGGGTGTTCCAATTGAATATGGGACGAATATTTTTTATATTTAAGGACTAATACAAAACGGGATCATCCGCATTTCACTCAACGTATCAAAATGAAAAAACACAAACAGATCTCCGCTCTGGCGGCAGCGTTTCTTGCAGGCGGCACATCACTGCATGCACAGGTACAATATACCGATATTGATCCTGACCTTCATACAACCGGACCGGATGTGTTTTTAGATGTAAATGGAGACGGCGTATCTGATATTCAATTTTTCGCGTGGTTCAGTGATTTCTTTGATGTTTCTTACAGTTATGCAGCTGTTAAGGCACCGGGTCCCGGAAAACAGATTGCGAGCAATGGTATGGCATGGCCGGATCAGGGCGCTAAATTGTTTCATTCAGGAGATTCCATAGGGCCTTATGCAGCATGGGTTGAGGTGGATACATTTTTTGGAAATAACCTCGCAGGTTTTTCAAACTCAACATTCTGGGACTGTTCAGGCGCACTCAGCATTAATAGTTTCGGAAGCTTCTTTGATGTGATAAATGAATTTATGGGATTCAGGATCGGGACACCCGGAAATTATACCTATGGATGGGTACGGCTTTCTGTGCCGTATACACCGCCCTGCCCTGAGGCAATTTTTCATGATGCACTGGAAATTCAGATACACGATTTTGCTATCAATCTAACACCCAATGAACCCATCGCGGCAGGTGAGGGAATTCCCGCAGCATGTCCCGCACCGGTACCGCAGGCAACGCTGACGGGGCCCACCTATGCAAAGGTTAAATGGGATCCCGTTGAAAGTGCC
>CAYTFT010000393.1:0-2653 GCA_964437155.1 uncultured Chitinophagales bacterium
GGTAGGGTTGAAAAACGTTTCGGAAGATTGAAATGGCTGAATTAGATAATGCTGCATTCTTTATGTTATTTTACAGTGAATCTTTAACCTAAAATGTAGGATAAAGTTCTCCCGGTAAATCAGGAGGCAGATCTGAAGCGGCTCCGGTAAATGAATTTTCGCCAATACTAAATTAATAAATTCATTTCTTTCCAGACGTGGCATGTAAGATTTCATATTTGGGCAAGGGTGTCTGCTTGCGCATTCGGACAAACTCTTTCTTATGTTAAATTCCCCATTTCCCGATTAATCCTTCTTTTTGCAATGCAGAATTTAATTTAATAAGAAAATCTTTACGTGGGATATTTATAGCGCCAAGCGAACCTAGATGATCATTATACAACTGACAATCAATGAGTGTGAAATTATTTTCCCGGAGCCATTTAACTAATGTAATGAACGCATATTTACTTGCATTACTCACTTTACTGAACATACTTTCGCCGAAAAAGCAGCTTCCCATACTCATACCATATAATCCGCCAACGAGTTCATTATTTTCGTATGCACCGATCGAGTGTGCAATTCCCAGCTTGTGCATTGCTGTAAATGCGGAAATAAAATCTTCATCTATCCATGTATCCGCATCACCTTTTCTTTTTGTCGTTGCACAATGCCGTATCACATTTTCAAAATCGTGATCAAACCGTATCTCAAATCTTTGTTTCCTGAAAAGTTGCTGCATGCTTTTCGAAATTTTCAGATCATCGGGGAACAATATACAGCGCGGATCAGGTGAGAACCAGAATATCTCACCCTCCTGAATGAACCAGGGAAAAATTCCGGAGGAATATGCGAGGATAAGCCGCTCTGGCGAAAGATCACCGCCAATGGCAAGAAGGCCGTCGGGTTCGGCAAGTGTTGCATCAGGGAAAATAATACGTTCATCTAATTGCCATACCGGCATAGCCTTTATTCAATGGTAGCATTAATACCACGATCAACGAGTTGTTCGCGCATTGGAGAAAGTGTTCTTCTGGTGCCCTGCTGAACGGCGTATTTCCCGGAATAATGTATAATATAGGCGCATTGTTCAGCCTGTTCCATGGTATGATTACAAATGTCGATCAGGCTTTCGATCACCCATTCAAATGTGTTCACATCATCATTATGCACTACGAGCCTCACACCTTCTATCCCTTCTATTAAGGCGTCGATCGCTATCTTCTCATCTGTTAATACGGCACTCATGATAAATTGTAATTTTAGGCGAAGTTACGGATTACAGGTGGTTGAATCAAGCCCTGCTGCTATTCTTCAGCGCGAAAGCTCCGTACTTCGGGTAAAATGCTCAACGCAAAACAGAACAAATTCAAAGCCCGGGTCACCGGAAAATGGACATTCCGCCTGTTCTTATTGTGGAAATTGCCCATCGCACTTTTGTCGGGACTGCAGATAAGAGCCCTGGACGAAAACCACAGTATTGTGAGCATTCCTTATAAATGGCTCACGCAAAATCCTTTCAAAAGCATCTATTTCGCATCACAGGCAATGGCTGCAGAAATGAGCACCGGCGTTTTGGGGATGCTGGCAATTCAGGGAATCGCGCCTGTGTCCATGCTTGTGCTGCATCTGGAATGTACATTTGTGAAAAAAGCAACGTCCCGCGTCTGGTTTACCTGTGAAAACGGAAGCGAAATTTTTGAGGCTGTCCGTACAACTCTCGAAACAGGAGAGGGCGTTACGGTAAAATGTACTGCAACCGGCCGAACACAAGACGGAACGATCGTAAGCAATTTTTATATCACATGGACGTTTAAAAGAAGATCCTGAAAATTATAAGTATGCGTAAAGGAAAATCAATTTTATTTATTTCGTTTTTTGCGACAGTTGTAATTACGGCATGTAACCGCAATACGGCATCCGATGAAAAAGAAAATACGGTTGAAGCAGTTGTTCCCGTATCCGGCGACACTACGCTGATCACTGCAGAGCAGCCTTTCAAAAATCAGCCGAATGAATTCTGCACCGTCATACGAAAACTGGATGCAGGATATTATGCGGCTGGAAAAGATATCGAAGATGTATCCAAATACCCTAAAAAGTATTGCCTTCTGGATGTATGTCTCGAAAAAATTGATGCCACGGATATGACCATCGATCTGGGTGATGAGGGCGAACCGGTTACAACCGTATATAAACTTATTAAGGTGTTTGATTCATTCGAAGAGGCAAAAGCATATGTCGAGAAGTACAAGATCGTAGACTATAAGTTTGAGGAGGAATAAGTATTTTTCCTGCCTGCCGTTTTCTCAAATTAAATTTAAATACTTTAAATTTTATGTAAGTGCCTGTATGAAGGGATTTTGAAATACATAATATTGCCGGATTTTATCACTCAACCGGCATAAACATGAGAAATGCACTACTCTTTTTTTTCGTGCTGCTTATAAGCATGAATGTATTCAGCCAGGAGGCTGTTAAAGACACGGCACTGGTAGCCTCAAGAAAATTAAAGCTGACAGGCTACACACAACCCCGATTTCAATATTTTCAGGATACGGCAAAGGTTGCGACTTTCGATATCCGGCGGGCACGTCTGGCTTTAACGGGCAGTATGACACCTAAAATCGATTATCGTTTTTTTGCAGAGTTTGCAGGGAATGTCCCGCCG
>CAYTFT010000394.1:0-2651 GCA_964437155.1 uncultured Chitinophagales bacterium
GCAGAACGGATTATGCAAACCCTAAAATTTGTAAAAAAATAAAAATAAATGCAATGGATATATGAAATCCGGTTAAGAGCTATATGTCAAACGCGCTGGCACCACCGTCTGCATGTTGATGTGAAATATTGTAAGAAAATTTTCAGAAATGATAAAAATTATACGCCAGCATAAAGCTGAAAAAACCGGTGAGATAGCCAAGGTAGACTTCGCGTTCGGTATGTGCTTTTAATGCGAGCCTTGCCGTTCCGACTGCGCCGGCACATAATATCGTAATAAGAAATACCGGTAGTGAATTATAATACGCATACGGCAGCAGGATCATAATACTTGCTATCATGCCACCGGCGCCTGTAGCATGCATACTTACTTTTACCACCAGCACATTGATGAGAAAATCAATGAATACGGCTATCGTGCTGCCGAGTAAAATATATGTGATCTGCGGCGGGAAATTTTCTTTATAAAAAACATAAAATGCCCAGATATAAAAAAATCCGGCTGCGATATAGGGAATGATCCGGTCCTGGCGCTCATAGACTTCTACCGATTTAATGAATTTAAGACGTGCAAGTAAAAAAATGGTGAAGGCGGGAAAAACAAAAGTGAGCAATCCTACCCGCAGCATCGTAAGCATATTTAAACCCTGATCGGGATACGTGTAGGGATTGGACAACAGTACGTAAATCGTACCATACAACGGTAACAGCAATGGTAAAAATACGATTGAAAAAAAATGCCCGAAGATCTTTTTTATCATAATTCCTTCCTTAAACGTGCCACCGGAATATCCAGTTGTTCACGGTATTTGGCTACGGTGCGGCGTGCAATATTATATCCGCGTTTGCGCAAGTCTTCCATCAGTTCCTGATCACTCAACGGAAGTTTCTTGTCTTCTACCGCAATAAGTTCGCTCAGGATCTTTTTTACCTCGCGTGTAGATACTTCTTCTCCGGAATCAGTGGACAGGGATTCACTAAAGAAAAATTTAAGTGAATAGGTGCCGAATTCCGTCTGCACATATTTACTGTTGGCAACACGGCTCACGGTTGAAATATCGAGTCCCGTTTTTTCTGCAATGTCTTTCAGGATCATCGGCTTCATCGTCGTTTCATCGCCGGTGAGAAAAAAATCATACTGGTGCAGCATAATCTCATACATGGTTGACCATAAGGTATGCTGACGTTGTTTGATCGCATCAATAAACCATTTTGCAGCATCAATTTTTTGCTTGATGAACAATATGGCTTCCTTTTGTTTCTTATCCTTGTTCGCGCTTTTTTTGTAGTCGATCATCATCTCCCGGAAGTCGCGGCTCACATGTAATTCTGGTGCATTCCGGGAATTCAGTTTGAGTTCCAGCTCGCCGTTGTTATTTACGATGGTGAAATCGGGGATGATATACGTATATAAATTATTTCCGTCCTCTTTGGCGCTTCCTCCCGGTTTCGGGTTCAGCCGGATGATCTCGGCAATCGCAGGTTTTAATACATCTTCCTCAATCTTTAAAAACCGCGTTAATTTTTCGTAATGTTTTTTAGTGAATTCATCGAAATAATTTTCAACGATATGCGTGGCGAGTTTAATATTCTTTGTTTGCGATTTTCTTTCCAGTTGCAGCAGTAAACATTCGCGGAGATCACGTGCACCAACTCCGGGCGGATCAAATCCCTGGATGAGATCAAGTGTTTCCAGAATCTCGTGCTCATCGGTAATTACATTTTGTGAAAAAGCAAGGTCATCCACGATCGCCGAAATTTCACGCCGCAGATAACCGTCATCATCAATGCTTCCTAATATCTGCATGGCGATCTTTTCCTGCCGCTCATCCATTTCACACATGCCCAGCTGCTTCGATAAATTTTCATGAAAACTGTCGCTTACTGCATAGGGAATTGTCTTATTGTCCTCATCATCATCACCATAATTATCATCCCGGGTTTTATAATCTGCCGTATCGTCGTCAGATATATAATCATCAAGGTCCAGGTCATCACCTGATTTTTCTTCCTCACTTTCGCTACTTCCCTCCTCTCCGTTTTCATCTTCCCTGAACACATCTTCAGTAGATTCCATTTCATCGCCGGTATCTCCTTCTTCCAATGCCGGATTAGCCTCGAGCTCCTCTTTAATACGTTGCTCCAGCTGATCGGTCGGCACCTGCAATAATTTCATCAGCTGAATTTGCTGCGGTGATAATTTCTGTAATAACTTCTGGCTTAACCTCTGTTTTAACATGCTGAACGCTTCTGTATTGCTGCCTCAAATTTAAGCCGAAATTATTTCAGGGGACATTTTTTTTCGCTTGCAAAACTTGTTTTTATTTCTTATTACCGGCATATGTGACCACCCCGGACATCCGAATTTCATTGTAATTTTACGGCTCATTCTTATATTTGAAATATGCGTATTGAAAAATTTGTTTATATACGGGAGTTAAAGGATCATGCAGGTGGAAACGTTACACTCAAGGGCTGGGCAAGTAACAAGCGCGAAAGCAAGGGACTGGTCTTCATCATTTTGAGAGACGGAAGCGGATTCGTGCAATGTGTGGTGGATGCGGCCAAAGTGGATCCGGCAACATTCGAAGCAGCGAAAAGACTTACCATGGAAAGTTCTCTTTCCATTACCGGGCATGTTGTAAAGGATGA
>CAYTFT010000395.1:0-2649 GCA_964437155.1 uncultured Chitinophagales bacterium
GTTCCGCCGTCACCAAAAGTCCAGTAATTGGAAGTGATGGCTGCGCCTCCGCCGGTGGAAGTATTTTCAAAGTTTACGGTCGTACCGTCAACTGTAAAATCAAAGGATGCTGAACAAAGTGAATCCAAGCCTCCGCCGCCAACAGAAATTTCAGCGCAATAAGTGCTGGTGCAACCATCGGGAGTGACGATGGTAAGACATGCCGTATATGTTCCGGGAGCATAAATGTGCTCCGGATTTTCAAGTAAGGATGTGGAGCCGTCGCCAAAGGACCAGTAATAAACCCCGGTCGCAGCGCCACCGAGATCAGACAGATTTTCAAATGAAATATCACCTCCGATTCCGGAATATGTAAAATATGCAGCGCATACTTCTGCAATTCCGGTTATTTCAATCGTATCACAATAGGTGTCCGTACAACTGTCTGCAGTATTGATAGTGAAACAAACATAATAATAACCATTACTTGTATAGGTATGCACGGGATCTTCTGTTGTTCCGGTAGTTCCGTCGCCGAAGTTCCATGTATAATCCGGCGTAAGTCCGTATGCTGTACCGTTAAATGTTACAGTGGCGCCGTCGACAGTCGGATAGAAATAGGCTGAACAACCAAACTGTGCAAAGCCTGTTTTACATACAAATAATGCAATTAAAAACAGGAGAGAGGAAGTAACTGTTTTTTTCATAGAATAAGTTGTTTTATTTTTTTGCCGGTCGCTTACCGGTTCGTATTTATTAATATTACAAAGATTGGATTTTTATCCCGGTAATGGTAATGGATATATGCCCACACGAATTTTATGCATTAAAAAAGGCAGCTCAAAGGCTGCCTTACAATATTTTTATTGCGGGAATTATTTTATTCCCCGGTTCCGGTATCACCACCGCCACCTTCGTTCTTCAAGGCATCGAGGTTAAACATCAGCGTAAAACGCAACGTATTATCCAGCGGATTCTGATTATTGGAAGTAGGAACAAGGTAAGAAAAATCGAGTCCGAATACATTATAACGCAATCCTAATCCAACGGTAAAGAACTGACGTCCGCCTTTTGTATCATCTTCATAAAAATAACCTGTGCGCACTGCAAATTTCTGGTCATACCAGTATTCAAGTCCTGCAGCGATTATAATCTCATGCATTTCTTCGCTGAATCCGTTGGGTGCATCACCGAAAGAACTCAGCATTCCGCTGATGACTGTCTGTTCTTTAAAATCCGGAATTCCGTTTTGGGGATCAGAATCTGTTGTATCAGGAGTAGGCACCAGTAATTTATTCAGGTCCAGTGCAAGCGTGAGTTTGTTATAATCATCAAAATTGATCCCGTAGGCAGCGCCTAATCCGAGATTGGTAGGGATATAATCTTTCTCAATACTGGAAGTATACGTGATCTTATTTCCGATATCAGAAATATTCAAACCCAGTCCGAGATCAGATTTTTTCCCGTTTGTTTTAAATGTATTCGTATAGAACATCGAAAGATCCGCAGCCACACCCTGAGCAGGTTTGATCTCTACTCCGTTTACCACCTGTCCGGTTGCAAGATTCGAATACAGATATTTCAGGTTGAGTCCGGCAGAAAGATTGTCGGCCAGTTTTCTGGAATAAGCAAGGTCGAATGCAAATTCATTCGGGCGGAAATCCTGCAGAATATTTCCGGAAGCATCCGTAAAGGTGATCGTTCCAAGTGAAAAATACCGTAAGGAAGCACTCAATGCCTGCAATTCATCCACTTTCCAGTAACCGGTCAGGTATGCGAGATAAATATCATTTACGAGATTTTTCAGCCATGGCGTATAGGTGATGGAAATTCCGGAAGGATGTTCATCATCAATAAATACAAGTTTTGAAGCATTCCAGAAGATGGAATTAGCATCGGGAGAGATCGCAATTCCCACGTCGGCCATACCGCCGGAACGCGCATCGGGTGCGATCCTTAAGAAGGGTACTGCTGTGGTAACTGTATTGAGATAACTGTCGCCGGTGCCGTTTCCGAGCGTGATCTGTGCATTGGTCGTGAGTGTGAGTGTAATCGTGGAGACAACCAATAATAGTAGGTTCTTAATATTCCGCATAGTTCTGATAAATAAGTTGGGTTCGCAAAAATACAGAATTCTTTAACGAGATGCTTTATCATTTTAGTATGACAAGTTTCTGAAACTCCGAGGCCCTGCTGTTATCGCTTGCGGCCTTCACAGAAACCTTGTAAACATAAACGCCTCTTCCGATAGGATCACCAAACTCATCAAGCCCGTCCCATTCGATATCATCCACCCGGTATCCTTCGGTGGAAACCTGCTGCTGCAATGTTTTAATGCGTTTTCCGCTGACGGTGAAGATCTCGATTTTGACATCGAGCACATCGCCCGGACGGTTATGTTCAAACCAGAATGCAGTATGGGTGGTGAATGGATTCGGATAATTCAATACATGACTCAGTGCAAGATCCGCCGATTCAGCCACCACAAATTCCGTATATCCTTCACCGGAGTTATTATATACATCCCACGCTTTTACTGTTACAGAATGTCTTCCGGTCGCGATCTGATTTAACGGATAGGAAACAGTTCCGCTCTGATATTTATCGAGATCGGCTTCGTAATAATCATTCAGTTTCAGCATGGTTTGCTGGTCATCATCGAGCGTTGCC
>CAYTFT010000396.1:0-2648 GCA_964437155.1 uncultured Chitinophagales bacterium
TAGTCATTGGAGGTGTTAAATCATATTCTTGGGATAATCTTGGAAAGGACCAACGCGCCCGATTTTTTTGTCACCAATGCAATTACCGCATCGTAGGAATTAATACCGCCATCCACCATAAAATAATTCTGGGTGCTGATACCGGCTGCAGAGGAGGGAAGAAATGCCAGACCCGCCTGATTATTTTGGGCGCTGAAAACGTCTTCGAGCGTTGTGCTTGCATTTCCCATTGCGTCGGACCGGCTGCCTGCATCACTGTAACCGCTTTGACTCCAGAGCATGGCTACTGAACAGGAAAAGAATAATAGCAGGGAAACTGTTTTCTTCATATGCATAAAGATATGTAAAAATCTATTGCAGGATTTAACCGGATTTCTGCGTTTCGCACAAATTGGTAACTTGGTATTGTAAATGGTGTCATGAACAAAATAATCGCATTTTTATTATCGGTCTGCAGTCTGCATCTGGCTGCGCAAACCGACACAATTACCTTCACAAAGGTGGGAGGGTTTGCATTTGAGAATATTCTTCCATATTCTGCATATACCAGTTTATTTAATGCGGAGGGAGATCCTTTTTTGTATGCTGCCTGCCGCGAACTCGGAGTGGTCACCTTCAGTATCGATGATATTACTTCTCCCGATCCGGTAGATACTTTGTTACCGGTCGTATTCGGTGGATTGCGTCCGACCAATCTGTCGCAGAAAGGAAATTATCTGTATGTCGCACTCGGCGGGTTTGATGGATTTTTTCCGCAAAATGCCGGAATTGCGATTCTCGACCTCACTGATCCGGGCCATCCTTCGGTACTCGGACAATGGGATTCATCTGCCTTCGATGAAGGGGCCGCAATCGCCATTGCTGATGAAAAATTTGCTTATCTCGGGGCAATGGACAGGGGGGTTGTCATTTTAAATATTGAGGATAAATCAGACATACACTATGTATCTTCCTATTTGCCTGATCCTGATTTCCCTGAAATACCCGATCTTTTTTCTGTCCCGAATGCAAGAGGTCTCGCACTATACGGAAAAGACACATTGATGGTGGCGAATGATGCCGGCGGTCTGCGCATGCTGGATATTTCTGATCGAAGCAATCCGGTGGAGATCGGGAAATACGTAAATACCGGCATTGAAGAAATAGCACAATCTGCGTATAATAATATTGCCATTGCCGGCCATTATGCTTATGTACCTGTCGATATGTGCGGACTCGATGTTGTGGATATTTCAACTGCTGAAATGGAAAATGTGTTCTGGTTTAACCCGTGGGATTGTGATTCATCAAATTGGATCGGCAGGCCGGGGCATACAAATGAAGTGAAAATTATCGGCGACAGTTTATTATTTGTCAGCGGGGGCGATAGTGAAGTGCTGGCATTCGATATTACGGATAATGCGCATCCAAAACTTGTTGGCGAGTACGCAAATGTGTATGACAGTATTGTTGCCTGGTCCATCGATGTGCGGGATAATTATGTATCGCTTGCTCTTGTGAATAATGAAATTCTGGGCATTCCCTATTATTCAGATTTAGGCGGAATTTATATGCTGGAAATGGATATTGTTCCATTTGTTACTGTCGAAAATAACACGATTGAAAAAATAATTATTTCACCTGATCCTGTAAGTGATTATTTATTTATTCATACCACTTCTGCATGGGATTGCAGCCGTGTTTATGCTCTCAGCGGGAATTGCATTGCACACAATGAAAATGCTGCAGGTATTGACTGCAGCGGGCTTTCTCCGGGATTATATATTCTTGTTTTGTATGATAATTCCGGAAATATTACGGGAAGGACTCAATTCATTAAGCAATAAATAGTCGCTGAGGTTCCTTATTATTCTCGCTGCATTTTTTACTGATTAGCGAACAGATCAGCGCCTGGTATTTATCGAAGTAAATTGTGCGATACGTTGATTATTGTTCACTCATATGATATTATTTGATTTACTTACAATATTGCATGCATATTTCCGGCATTGAAATTACAATGGGTTGCCGGAATTTATTTCCGGTAAAAACGGAATGTTACGTAAAACAAAAAACCCCGCCAAAAGGCAGGGTTTCCTGGTTTAAATTTTAGTGCAATTATTATTTGCTGACAGTGATCTGGCGTGAAGTAAATCCACCGATCTCGTCATACACTTTTACAATATAATTACCGGCAGCCAATGTGCTTACATCGAACTGAACTGAACCGGTGAATGCAGAAGTGCTGATCACTTTTTCTCCGATTGCATTATACATTTCAGCATATAATGTTCCGAAGTTACCATCAACAACAACATTTAAAGTTGAAGTTGCAGGAGCAGGATAAACATTCAATGCCTGTGTTAAAGCATAGTCAACAACGCTTACAACAACATCGATCACTTTACAAGTGTTGTCTGTGTCGTATTTGTTAGTAGCTAATAAACAAACATTATATGTTCCTGAAGTGGCATATACGTGAGCAGGGTTTTCTGAAGTAGAAGAACCACCGTCACCGAAATCCCATGAATAGGTATCAGCATCAACAGAAAGGTTTGTGAAGTTCACTAAACCGGTAGCTCCTGAAGGTGAGTAATCAAACTCAGCAGTAGGAGGATACGGGTTAAAGCGTGCTTCATCAAAGCAACGATATTGAATGTTATTCATTG
>CAYTFT010000397.1:0-2640 GCA_964437155.1 uncultured Chitinophagales bacterium
AATAATCCGATTCGTGGAAGGAGGTATCCAGCGCATAATGCCGCTTTAATCCTGTCGAAAGAGACAGCAATGCCGGGTCATTATCCTTTTCCAGTTTCCAGGGATGGATCTTGGCCTTGTCACCGGTGCGATAGGTATAATTCGATAAAATATCGGGAAGGATGACGCCTGCCGCAAAATACGGGTCATTCGTAGGAAGTTCGTGATAAAAGTGCGACAGAAAATTCATAGCCTTGCCAAAGGATAAATATACTTAACAGAATTCACCCGATAATGTTGTATGATCACGTATCTGCAGGAAATTGATTCCCGCATGACAAAGTGATTATCCGATTTCAGCAATCGGCTCAGCTCAATCGGTTAGGATGCTATCATTACCTTTGCGGCATGAAAAATTTCGTTGAGGAATTACGCTGGCGCGGAATGTTGTTCGACTGCATTCCTGAAACAGAAGCCTTTCTGCAAAAAGGAATGGCAACCGGTTATGTGGGATTCGACCCGACTTCCGATTCTCTTGGTGTAGGGAACCTGGTTCAGATAATGACATTATTACATTTTCAGCAATGCGGACATAAACCCATCGCATTGGTTGGCGGCGCTACCGGCATGGTGGGTGATCCCTCCGGAAAAAGTGCTGAGCGGAACCTGCTCGATGAAAAAACCTTACAGCATAATATTGACTGTCAGAAAAAACAACTGGAAAAATTTCTTGATTTTTCAGGCGGAGGTCAATCCGCGGAATTAGTAAATAATTACGACTGGATTAAACAATTTACTTTTCTTGATTTTTTACGCGAGGTGGGTAAACATATTACCATCAGTTATATGATGGCCAAAGATTCTGTGCAGACGCGTCTGGAAAAAGGTATTTCCTTCACCGAATTTTCGTATCAGCTGGTGCAGGGATATGATTTTTATTATTTATGGAAAAATAAAAACGTGATGATACAGATGGGCGGCAGCGACCAGTGGGGAAATATAACCACCGGAACGGAGTTGATCCGCAGGATGGGCGGTGGAGAAGCATTTGCGATCTGCACCCCGCTCATTAAAAAAGCCGACGGCACCAAATTCGGTAAAACAGAAAGCGGAAATATATGGCTCGATCCTGCCAAAACATCACCTTATAAATTTTACCAGTTCTGGATGAATGCGAGTGATGCGGATGCAGAAACCTATATTAAAATTTTCACCCTGTTTGATAAAAATTTTATTGACGATCTGATCAACCGACACCGCGCCGAACCACATCTGCGCCTATTACAAAAAGAACTTGCCAGAGATATTACCGTTCGCGTACATTGCGAGGAAGATTACCTGAATGCTGTTGCGGCAAGTGATATTTTATTTGGTAAATCAACGAAGGCGGATTTTGAAAATCTGAGCGATACATTATTAATGGATGTACTCGAAGGCGTGCCGCAATTTCCGATGGATAAAAATATTTTCAGTACCGGCATAGCCATCGCCGAGCTATTGACAGACAAAACACAAATTCTTGCTTCACGCGGAGAATTCAAAAGAGCCATGCAGGAAAATTCCCTCAGCATAAATAAAGAAAAACTTGCAGACGCGGAACGTATGATACAACCGGCTGATCTTATTAATGGAAAATACCTGCTCGTCCAGCGCGGGAAGAAAAATTATTATCTCATCATAGCACAATAACCTGTCCTTCGAAAACAGCGCCGTCTTCCGTTGTGATCATTAACATACACGGACTTCCGGCAAGATGCCCGAGGTCGATCGAAAAAAGATTCTGATTTTCGATGGAGCGCATCAGCAGGTTACCCTGAACAGAATATAATTCAACTAAAAAAGATGGATTGAATCTGTTATCAACGGTCACTGTGAGCCGGCCATCTACAGGATTCGGATAGAGATATAATTTAAACTTGCCGGCATCTATAAATGTGATCTGCAATGTTTCTCCGGATATCGTTCCGCCGGAGGCTTCCACTTTATAGAAATAGGTGGTACCTGAAATCAATCCCGAATGATCAACAAAACTATAATACTGATCTTCCGTTCCACCGCAAACGCCACCCACAGCATACAAAGATTCAAAAGCGATGGAATCATCGGAACGCATCAGTTGCATATCATAACAGGTGGAACCGCCTTTTAGTGTCCAGTCAATCAAAATACTGTCGCCGAATTGCGCCGCATGCAGATCCGTAAAAACAGATTGGGCGGTGATGGTGTAACCGGAAAATACAATCAGGAAGAGGAGAAGGTAACGGGCCATACGAATAATGTGGTCAATAACGCAAACTGTTTGTATAATATTTCACCTGCATAAAAAGTAAACATGTTCCGGTGGCATATCCTGCATTTTTTCTCCGAAGGCAATCGGCTGTAAAAAATTACCGCAAAACACGTTTCAATCCCTCCAGTTTAAGCAGGCATTCTGCATATTCCTGTTCGGGATCGGAATCATATACAATAGCGCCGCCCACCTGCACCGAAAGATATTGGGTTGCCGCATTATACAGGATCGAGCGGATGACCACATTCAGGTCAAAGCTCCCCTCCGGCGTAAAATAGCCGAAGGCCCCCGAATACAAGCCTCGCCGCGTCATTTCATATTGCTCGATAAGCTGCATCGCACGCACCTTTGGCGCGCCGGTCATGCTGCCC
>CAYTFT010000398.1:0-2631 GCA_964437155.1 uncultured Chitinophagales bacterium
TATTCATTTATTGACCAATTCGGGGATCGGGCTGCCAACCGATCTCTGGGTGCCCGCCACCGACAGCGTCCCACCGCAAAAAGCGATACAACCCGCCGTGGGCCTCGCGTATGTTTTTCACAAATCGTATGAAATAAGTGTGGAAGGATATTATAAAAAAATGAACGATATTATTGATTATAAGGACGGTGCGAATTATTTATTTGACGGATTAAAAGGCTGGGAGGATAAAGTAGAATCCGGTGAAGGATGGGCGTACGGCGCTGAATTATTTATCCAGAAACGGGAAGGCAGTTTATCCGGATGGATCGGATATACTTTATCGTGGAGTAATCGCCAATTCCCTACCATTAATTTAGGCGAAGTATTTCCCTATAAATACGACCGCCGTCATGATTTTGAAATAGCCGCCATTTATCATTTCAATGACAGGATCGAATTATCCGGCGACTGGGTATTTTCTTCGGGACAACCCATCAGTTTACCGATCGCAAAATATGAAGGTGTTTTCAGTGAATATATTTATGCGTATGAAGGGCGCAACGGTTACCGCATGGCGCCTTACCACAGACTGGATATTAATTTAGCGATACACAAGAAAAAAAGATTGTGGGAGCAGACCTGGAATTTCGGTACCTATAACACATACAACCGGCTGAATCCGTTTTTTATTTATGAGACATATGATTATAAAACAAATAAAAATTATTACCGGCAGGTGAGCCTGTTTCCAATTATACCGGGGGTTTCATATGCGTTTAAGTGGTGAATGCCTGCCCGAACACGCAGTGGGCGGGGTGAAGGGCGAATAGATAGCGTGAATCGGCTAATTTTTAGTAATGATGAAAACTAATTTTTTAATATTATGGATTGCGGGAATTGCAGGGATATTTTTATCTGCCTGTGAAAAGACTGTTTATTTTGATATTGATACGCAGGAAAACAAACTGGTAGTGAATGCATTAGTGCAACCCGACAGCAATGCAGATGCAACTATTTCATTGAGTGTAGATCCGCTGGCGGTTGGTTTTGAAAGTGCTCGCGTAAATGATGCAACCATCTCAGTTTTTAAAAATGACTTGTATGCCGGCGAGTACGGATTTATTTCTGATGGTGTGTATACGGCAGATGCAGGATTACTGAATGTGGAACCCGGCGACCGCGTGCGCCTTGAGGTGAGTGCGCCCGGAAGAACCTCCGTTTCAGCAGAAACATCTATCCCGTCGGCAGTTCCGATCGATGAAGTGAAAATTGTGGATACGATCTATGTTACTGTTTCATACAGTGCATTCGACTCATTGGGGAATTATTATGAGATCGATACGATTGTTCCGCATTACCAGATTCAGATCACCTTTACCGATCCTGCGGGGGAGGATCATTATTCATTAAAAATAAATTACAAGGACGCTTTCAGTGAAACGTATACCTGTTTCACTACCGATGATCCGGCATTTATTGTGGATGGAAGTTTTGGATTCGGAAACGATAATGAAGACGGCAGCGTGACCTTGTGTGATGAAGCATTTTTCACAGATATCAGTTTCGAAGGCAAGCAGAAAACCATCACCTTAAGTTTGCTTGAATTACCGACAGAATTTATTACAGATCCTAAATTCACTTTCCGGCTGAGTCATCTTTCTTCCGAATATTACGATTATATGGTATCCGCTAAATTACAATCGGATAATTCGGACAATCCATTCAGTGAACCGGTAGTTGTTTATTCGAATGTGAAAAATGGATTCGGCATTTTTGCAGGACTGAGCTGTTCCTTTGCCGAAATAGATCTGTAAGAGACAATGAAGAATACACCATTTACTTCACCCGTCAAACAGGTTACATGTTATCTCTCCTCCTGGTGGATGTATACTAAATTTATCTGCTCAGGAGACTGAAGACACAATGTATTTACACATTTGTAATCTACTTTCAGGATCACGAGCATTTGCACCGCAATACATTTCCAAATAATTACCTGTGCATTTTGTATTTCAGCCTAACTGTAATAAAAAAACCTCCGGTTATTTCCGGAGGTTTCATGTATGCGATAGAATTTATTGTTTAAACAACTTCTTTAATCCCCTCGACCAGAACACTCACATTATTATTGAGCACCTCCACAAATCCGCCGGTAATATCAAATACTTTATCTGCCTTTCCGATGCGGATACGCAATTTCCCTTTGCCCAGTGATGCGATCATAGGTGCGTGATTATTCAACACCTCAAACGATCCGGTTGTGCCTGGCATCTGCACTCCATCGGCATTGCCACTGAAGATTTTTTTTTCGGGAGAAAGAATATCAAGTTGCATAATTGTAATACAGGATTATTTTTTCGCTTCCGCCATTAATTTTTTGCCTTTTTCAATTGCATCATCGATCGTTCCCACCAGGTTGAAAGCTGCTTCCGGATATTCATCCACTTCGCCGTCCATGATCATATTGAATCCGCGAATTGTTTCTTCGATCGGAACCAATACACCTTTAAGTCCGGTGAATTGCTCTGCAACGTGGAAAGGCTGAGAAAGGAAACGCTGTACCCTTCTTGCGCGGCTAACCACGAGTTTATCCTCTTCGCTCAACTCCTCCATACCGAGGATGGCGATAATATCCTGCAATTCTTTATA
>CAYTFT010000399.1:0-2617 GCA_964437155.1 uncultured Chitinophagales bacterium
CCCGATGATCAAAGTGCTGCTGATAAAAGAATTTCTGCATGGAAATATTTCGTAACCGGAAAGGATCTCACAACCGATTCAGTAACGTATACGATGGAAAGAATTCGTTTTGACACTTTATATTTTGGTGCATCTCCCACATCAACAGTTGTGTGGGATACGATTTCTGTTACTTATGTTTTCAATGATTATGCATTTCTTGACACCCTCGAATTCTCATTATTTGAAAGCAGTCAATTCGGATACAGTGACTGGAATGTTGACACAAATCTTTATCAGGGAATTCCCACTAAAACCGTCTACGACTGGTACGATTACGATGCCGGAACCAACTGCTTATTCAACCCGACAGGCAGTGAGCAACCGGAGCAATTATATGGTGACGGGCTCGGGCTGATGCATTATCTCGATTCAACGGATGCCGGAGATTATTATATGTTTGACATGGTCTATTTTCAGCAGGGTTTGCTGGTATGGGGAACACCATACGATTTCAGTGCATTGGATGAGGCGATTGCAGATAATCGACCTGCACAACTCAGTATTTTTCCTAATCCCGCAAACGACCATATCATGATCCGCTTCCCTGAAGCATTTGGAAATTACGCTATCAGCATCTTTTCAGCAGAGGGTAGAAAAATGCAGACATCAGAAATTTTCTATTCCGGCGGTAATTATACTTTAGATGTGAAGGATCTTCCTCCCGGATATTATCTCGTTGAGATCCGCTCAGAAAAAAATAATTATTTCGGAAGGTTTATCAGGGAGTAAATTGCAACTGCATCACGATCCAACCCTGTTAAGTCCGGCTTTTGCGAGTCCTTCCAGACTTGTTTTATATTCTTCATTCGGCATATCAATGCAGAGTTGAAAATAATATGCTGCTTTTGATTTGTCGCCTGCTTTCTCATAAATAATTCCGAGTTCGAGCGCCGCACTCGCCGCATAGAAATACGGAAGGTCTTCTCCGGTTTTGATCGTAGTAAGATAATACGGTTTTGCTTTATCCGGATACCCGGCCGCATGCCAGATACGGCCCGCACGATACGTGAATTCCGCTTTATCTTTTACCTCCTTAAAATCATCCACACTCTTCCCTTCCAGTTGTTTCAATGCGTCTTTATAATATCCTCCGTCAAAAAGTAACCGCGATTTTAATAGGGTTACGTTCGGCATTTTCTTCTGTTCCGCTTCATATAATGCCTGTTTGTCGTCGTCAATAATGGAGGCACCACGCGATTTTGCGTAATACATATATTCCCAGTACTTGTCCTTATCACCGTTCACCAGCGCATTCCAGCCCAATTTCTGATACGCTTCCTTGATATAATTTTTTCCTTTATAATTATTCAGAAATTGTTCGAAATAATATGCAGCATTGCTGTCGAGTTTCCGCGTTTTAGCCAATCCCAGCATGAAATCCAGGTAATAATAATTGAAATATTCCGCGCCCTTCGGACGGTTACTCAGAATAGAAATGGCAAGGTCATTTCTGCCGGTGCGCATGGCAATACTGGATACAAAAAATACATTCAGCAGATTGGTCTTTGTATCGAGATCCTTCACTGTATTCCACGCAGTAACATCATCCTTTCCCAGATATAAAACCGTAAATGCATAATAGAGGTATACTTCTTTCTCAAAAATAAAATCATGCGTCTGCGCATAATCGATAATGGACTTCAGCTCCGTGAGTCCCTGATCAATAGTGCCGTCCATACCCAGCATATTGATCCCCCATTTATACTGATCGGGAATGGCGCCGACAACAGCATGCAAAATACCGAGGCTCTTTTTATTGGCGATAAAATCGGGAAATTTTTTCTGATTTTCCTCCAGTAATAAATATGCTTTCCGCACCGAGGTAAATGCCGACAGGTATTCTTCAAATTTCAGTTTGGAAAAGGCCCATTGAATTTCGATTTCAGCCTGCGTATATAAATAATAAGGGGAAGTTTTATCGCCTGCCTTTATTTTATCCAGCCGGAGATCCTTATTCGGTTCCAGTTTGTCAAATTCCGCCCTGTTTTCGTTTGTATACGTAGTGAGCCAGTCAATGTAATTTTCTACATAATAGGGAACAAGATTGGCAGGATTTTCTTTTTTTTCCTGTTCGAGTAATTGCCTGCCTTTCGTAAATCTTAATTCCTGAATATATCCATAGGCTTCAATACATCTTTTATTAAAATCAAATTTTTGTGCCGCCAGTGTTTGCAGCATAAAAAAAGCCACGAAGAAAACAGATAGTATATTCTTCATGGCTTAAAGATATTTCAATTATCGAAATCAGTCCTTGGCATCCATAACTGTCTCATCTACAAGTATGCGTCCGCAATGTTCGCAAATGATGATCTTTTTTGCCTGTTTGATCTCTGCCTGACGCTGTGGCGGCACCACTGAATAACATCCGCCGCATGAATTTCTGGAAACCTGCACAACAGCGAGTCCGTTGCGGTATGAATTTCTGATCCTGTAATATGCGCCCATTAAACGTGGTTCGAGGTCCTTCTCTGCTTTGGTTGCTTTTTTAGCCAGTTCCGCTTCTTCCTTTTCAGTCTCTTCAATAATGCGCTCGAGTTCTTCCTTTTTACGTTTCAGGTCCTTCTTTTTTGTATCT
>CAYTFT010000400.1:0-2615 GCA_964437155.1 uncultured Chitinophagales bacterium
GTTACCTTTTTCCTGCCCGACTATTTAGGTCAGGCGGGCCTGAAAAAAAGGTAACGCCAGAACCTAAATGCAGACCAGATTCAGCGTCCGCCACAGCCGATTCGGAGAATCGGCAGAGCGAGTGTGGCTTGAAACCAGCATACGCAGCGAATAGTATTCAAAAGGATTCACCCGCGCAGGATTTTAATAGAATTATTGTTTGATAAAAGTATAAGTAAATGCATTTTCGACGGTTTCGATCCGGATGAAATAAATGCCGGGAGGTAAATCGCCGATAAAACAATCTGTGCTATTTGATTTTGCAGCTTTTTCCTTTACACGGTTGCCGGCAATATCCATAATGGTAAAATAATAATTTGCGACAGAAGAATTAAGTGTAATAAAATCGGTAGCAGGATTCGGAAACACTGAAAAATCATCACCGAATATTTCCACTCCTTCCCTGCAGGTAACACTCACTGAAATTGTATTTGAATTCTTATAACAACCCGTTGCAGTTTTCGTCACACGGCATTTATAATTCCCGGTGGTAGTTGCAACATAGGTAGTTGTTGTTGCACCGGCCAATGCAGTTGCACCCTTATACCATTGGTATGAACAACCCGCAGAAGCTGCTTCCGTGAGTGTTACACTGCTGCCCGTACAAAAAGTGGTGGGACCACCCGCTGTGATAGAAGCGGATGGATTTTTATTAACTGCTACCGTGATGCCTGTTGATGTAGCCGTGCCGCAAGCGGATGTTATCGTACAGGTATAAATGCCACTTGTAGTTGCAGTATACGTGGAAGCTGTTGCACCGGCAATACTTGTTGCGCCTTTTTTCCATTGCAAAGATGTTCCGCTCGCAACGGCAGTCAGTACGACAGAACCACCTGAACAAAAAGTTGTTGCACCGCCGGCGGAGATAGAAATGGTTTCCGTAATGCCATCATCCACAAGCCCGTCGCAATCATCATCAAGCGCATTACAAATTTCTGCAGCAGGAGTACATTCCGGCGATAATTTCATCACCCATATATCAAAGGTTGTTGCTGCTCCAAAATTTCCTTCTGTTTTATCTCCTGAAACCGGTGAGCTCGAATATCCTCCAAGAAAATAACCGCCATCAGAAGTTTGCTGCACGCAGCGCAAATAATCCTGATCGGTGCCGCCAATCGTATTTTGCCAGAGCAGATTTCCTGCTATATCCGTTTTAATAACCCAGAAATCATAACTGCCGATTGCATTCTCGGTTTTATCTCCTGAAATATTGGAGCTGGAATGACCGCCAAGAATATAACCGCCATCAGAAGTCGGATTAATGGAATATAGCGCATCAGTACCGTCACCACCAATTGTATTTTGCCATTCCAGAATATTTCCTGCACTATTCAATTTAATGATCCAATACTGCCAGCTGCTGAGCGAGGTTTCTGTTTTATCACCGGAAACTCCGGAATATGATTGCCCTCCAAGCATATATCCGCCATCCGGCGTTTGAAAAATATCATAGAGGTTATCATAATTGTTTCCGCCGATCGTATTTTGCCATTCAATTGCACCGACAGTATTTAATTTAATTACCCAGTAATCACTTGTGATCGGATCCACCACATCCCAGTTGTTCTCTGTTTTATCGCCCGACATGCCGGAATAAGAATATCCTCCCAATATATATCCTCCGTCTGTTGTTTGTTTTACGCAGCGTAAAATATCTGCCTCTGTCCCGCCAATGGTGTTCTGCCAAATAATGCTGCCGGTGGCATTTAATTTCACAACCCAATAATCGGTTAACCCGATATTCGGTTCAGTTTTATCGCCTGAAATTCCTGAACTGGATGTTCCTCCTAAAATATATCCGCCGTCAGACGTTTGCCGCACACAAAAAAGATTTTCATCTCCGGATCCCCCTATGGTGTTTTGCCATACAATTCCACCTGTACTATTGAGTTTAATTACCCAATAGTCACCCGAACCCATGGATGCTTCTGTTTTATCACCGGTAGCACCTGAATAAGAATATCCTCCGAGAATATATCCGTCATCTGTGGTTTGCTGAATCGAAAAAATATAATCCTCATTCAATCCGCCTATCGTGTTTTGCCAGAGTATACTTCCTGTACTGGTGAGTTTTACGATCCAGTAATCATATGTTCCCATCGATGCTTCTGTTTTATCACCTGAAAGGCCCGAGGATGACTGCCCTGCAAGAATATACCCGCCATCAGAAGTTTGCTGCATGGTGTTGAGATGATCATAATTGTTTCCGCCGATGGTGTTTTGCCAGGCAATTGCAGGCACCTGGGAATAGGAGAAATGAGAAAGGAGAAATGAAAGAACTGCCAATAATGGCAAGTGCTTGGGGGTGGAAGTAAACGACATGTAAATTATATTAAGGAGGTTAGTATATAATAAAGTAAAAATAATCAAAGTCGGGCAGGAACAAGTAATCCTGATTTCAGTATATCATTGAATGCGAACTAGTCCGCGAAGGATGCTGCCCTCGGCAGATCAACCTGGCAGAGCGCATTGGCAGAACGGGGCTATTTCCTTTGCAGTTGGCGTCCCCGTCAAACCGCCGGATTTTTTTATGATAAAACATGGAGGATTGGCGGGGACGCCAACCTCAGAGCAAT
>CAYTFT010000401.1:0-2559 GCA_964437155.1 uncultured Chitinophagales bacterium
CAGGGGAGTTGCCATCAGGAACGTATACATATTCATTGATTGTGGATGGTAAAACGATCGGAACAAAGGAAATGGTTTTAACGAGATAGAAATTTCTGGTTTAATAGAAAAAAGGCTGTCCGATGGATGGCCTTTTTTTTACACCATGCGATCGTGATTATAACGTAATTTCATCGGTATATCCCCCAAATTTTAACAAATTAAGCAAATACTTAACCTTATTTCAGGCCTAACTTTTATAATTTTACCCAAAATCAAAATAATGAAAAAAGTCTCCGCAATCCTGTTGAATTTCATCTTTATTACTGTCGCTTTCGCTCAGTCGGGCCTGATCACCGTTGATGATATCTGGACCAATTATGCATTCTATTCTAATGGGATCGATGACCTCCGCAGCATGAATGACGGTACGCATTATACAGTAAATGCAGAAGGAAAAGGCATTGTGAAATATGAATATGAATCCGGTGACAAAAACGGAGATGTTTTCAATGTTAATCAGACAGGCGGCGCCGTTGAAAATTTTATGAATTATGCTTTCAATGACGATGAGACCGCGGTGCTGCTTACTACGGATATGGAAAGACGCTATCGCTGGGCCACATACGATGAAAATTATGTGTACGATTTTAAAACTAAGAAAACCACAAAACTTTCGGATAAGGGTAAACAGATGTATGCCGATTTTGCTCCCAAAGGAAACAGGATCGCCTACGTGATCGATAATAATCTTTACTTCAAAGATCTGAACACGAATGCAGAATCACAGATTACTACCGACGGCAAATGGAAACAAATTATAAACGGTGGAAGCGACTGGGTGTATGAAGAAGAATTTACGCTGGTGCGCTCATTCGAATGGAGCCCCGACGGAAGTAAAATAGCGTATTTCAGATTTAATGAGGAAGAAGTTCCTGAATTCGACCTCACGAAATATAAGGGACAATTATATCCCCAGATTTATGCATATAAATATCCGAAAGTGGGGGAGAATAACAGCACCGTTGAGGTATTTATTTATGATATTGCTGCACATAAAACCACAAAGGTAAATCTCACAAAATCCTATGAATATATCCCGCGGATTAAATGGACATATGACGGATCAGCCTTATGTGTTTTCACCATGAACAGATTGCAGAATGACCTTGAATTATTTCTCGCCGATCCTGCCACCGGTGCAACGCGTTCCATGCTGCATGAAACTTCCAAAACGTATATTGAGATAAATGACGACCTTACGTTTCTCCCGGATAATAAAACATTTATCTGGAAAAGTGAGCTGGATGGATGGTACCATTTATATCAGTATGATTTATCCGGCAAAATGATCAACCAGATAACAAAAGGGAACTGGGACGTTTCTGAATTTAAAGGTTACGATCCTGAAACGCAAACCTTGTATTATATGGGAACGCAGGAATCATTATTTGAAAGGCATTTATATGCAGTGTCCCTGGACGGAAAGAAGACGAAAAAACTCACTACCCGGTATGGAAGTAATACGGTTGATTTCAGCGAAGGATTTAAATTTTTCATTAATACCAACAGCACAATGATGCAGCCGGATTATATTTCCCTCTGCGATAATAAAGGGAAAGAAATTCGTGTGCTGGAAGACAATAAGGATCTGCAGGCATATGTAAGTTCATTAAAGATCACAAAACCTGAATTTTTCAATTTTACCACATCGGAAGGTGTGCAATTAAACGGGTATATGATCAAGCCCGCAGATTTTGATGCGACAAAAAAATATCCGGTATTTATGACCTTATATGGTGGTCCGGGCAGCCAGGAAGTGATTGAAGGATTTGACGGATTTAATATGATGTGGCACCAGAGCCTCGCCCAGAAAGGATATATTATTGTTTGTGTCGATAATCGCGGTACCGGAGCACGCGGACGCGATTTCAGAACCGTTACCTATGGCCAGTTGGGAAAATACGAAACCGACGATCAGATCGAAGCGGCGAAATGGCTTGCAAAACAAAATTATGTGGATGGATCCCGCATCGGTATCTGGGGATGGAGTTACGGAGGCTATATGTCGAGCCTCTGCATTACACGTGGTGCCGATGTTTTCAAAATGGCGATCGCTGTTGCACCGGTCACAAACTGGAAATTCTACGATTCAATTTACACGGAAAGGTATATGGGAACTCCGGAAACCAATCCCAATGGTTTTGATGATAATGCACCCATGGCGTATGCCGATTTATTAAAAGGGAATTATTTACTCGTCCACGGCACCGGCGACGATAACGTGCATTTTCAGAATTCTGTCGAATGGATCAACGCACTGATAAAAAATAATAAGCAGTTTGATATGATGATCTATCCTGATCGCAACCATGGTATTTATGGAGGCAATACCCGGTCACATCTCTATCATCTGATGACGGATTATGTGCTCGAAAATCTGTGACGGGAATCGAAAATCGAAAATCGAGAATCGAGAAGCGAAAATCGGGCATGCCTGCCAACCTCAGCAATTGGAGTGAGTAGTGAATGCCTGCCCGAACACGCAGTGGGCGGGGTGAGTAGTGAATCGAGAATCGT
>CAYTFT010000402.1:0-2551 GCA_964437155.1 uncultured Chitinophagales bacterium
GATCAGGAAGTACGGTGGTGTCCCGGCTGCGGCGATTATTCAATTCTGAAACAAGTGCATACCGTTTTACCGCAACTGGGAATTGCGCGGGAAAATATTGTTGTTGTTTCGGGTATCGGATGTTCATCCAGGTTTCCGTATTATACAAATACATTTGGCATGCACTCCATTCATGGCCGTGCAACTGCCATTGCAAGCGGATTAAAAGCGGCGCGGCCTGAATTAAGTATCTGGATCGTTACGGGTGACGGTGATGGTTTATCCATCGGCGGAAATCATATGATCCATTTATTACGCAGAAATTTCAATGTCAATATTTTATTATTCAATAACGAAATATACGGATTGACAAAAGGGCAATATTCTCCCACTTCCCCGGTCGGAAAAGTTGCAAAATCCACCCCGATGGGTAGTATTGATCATCCGTTCAATCCCGCAGCCCTGGCGCTTGGTGCCGATGCAACATTTGTTGCACGCAGTATGGATCGCGATCCCGGACATTTACAGGAAACATTGATTCGTGCTAATCAGCATAAAGGCGCTTCCTTCCTGGAAATTTATCAGAATTGTAATATTTTCAATGATGGCGCTTTTGAAGTATTTACAGAAAAAGCAACTAAAAAAACAAACGATCTTTTTGTTCGTCATGGCCAGCCGCTTATTTTCGGCGAGAACAATGAAAAAGGAATTAAACTCGACGGCTTCACTCCTGTTGCAGTTAATTTACATGATGGATTTACAGCAGATGATCTTTGGATACATGACGAAACAGATATCTTCAAAGCACAGATCCTTGTGCGGATTTTTGACAACCCGAATAAAGAAATTCATCTTCCGCGTCCGTTCGGTGTTTTCTATGCAAATCCGCACCGCGCTACTTATGAAGATATGATGGAGGAGCAGTTGTATGAAGCAAAAGGAAAAGGCGAAGGCGATCTGGATAAATTGCTCCGCGGCAATGAAACCTGGGAGATAAAATAAAAAATTGCGAAATTGAAAAGGAGGACTTCAGAAACGAGGTCCTTTTTTATTTTATCCGGGATTTGATTTATCTGAAAAATCAGAAATAATAAAGTGTCTTACCGGAGCAATATTTTTAAAAAACACCTATCAAAGGCAGAAAATATAATGCCCTGTTGCATGGATTTTTAAATTGGATTTCGGGAGAAATGTAGCAGATTTTAATGTGTGAACACTGTTTTTTCGAATGCTGCCGGGCAGGGGCATCACTTTTTTATGATAACAAACTTCCAACTGCCATTAATTATATTTATCTTTCAATCGCAAAACATTTTTCCTGAAATTCTTTACTATGAAGAAACTCTTTATCCTGATGGCAATGGTATCGCCACTGGCCTTATGGGCGCAATGCACCACTACCAACGCTGCCGGCTGCGACTGTTTAGACGGCAGCACCGATTGTGATCTTTTACCTGACATTACGGCCTCGTGGCAATTGCTGGAAGAGGCTGATGAAACCGTGGAATCTCCCGGTTTACTTGAACTCTCCGTTGGTACACCCAACATCGGCCACGGTCCGTTGCGTGTGCTTCCAACCGATAATTTCGTTTGCGGAACCGATACGATTTATAGTCCCGGCGGCCTGGAAACCTGTCCCGACGGCTCTTCCCCCCATCAGATCATTCAGCAGCGCATTTATCATAAAAACGGCGCCGAAATGACGTATTGGGACCGCGATGCAGGAACAATGACCTACCATCCGGCACATGGACATTTTCATACCGACAACTGGGGAATTTACACCTTAAGAAAACCCATTGACGGAGTTACTGACCCGTTAGCATGGCCCATCATCGGATATGGGACCAAGATGGGATTCTGTCTGATGGATCTCGCCAACTGTGCAACACCTTCCAATTACGGTTATTGTCGTGAAGATGACAGTACCGTTATCACCAACGACATTGAGAATTACGGACTTGGCGGCGGTGGATACAATTGTAATATCAATAACCAGGGAATTTCAGTGGGCTATCTTGACATATATGATTATTATCTCGACGGAATGTATATCGATATTCCGCCGGGCACCTGTAATGGTGATTATATGATCGTTGTGCAGATAGATCCGAATATGAATTATGTGGAAGAAAGTGATGATAATAACCTTATCTCCGTTCCTTACACACTTACCGAGCAGCCGGAGGATGTAGATTTTATGCCGCTGAGTTATTCGGGCGGATCGATGACGGGTGTCAATATTCTCACGATCTGTTCCAGTGAAACGATTACACTTTCCGCTTCACCGGTAGGCACTTCGTATGCATGGTCAAACGGTGCAACTACAAGTGAGATTACAATTACTGAAGCCGGAGATTATTATTGTCTTGTTGAACGTGATTGCGGCCCTCTTTATACGGATACATTGCATGTAGAAGTTGTTGAATCAGTTGAACCCGTTGCAGAACCTGCAGACTGGGTTTGCTCGGGAGATCCGGCCACGGTTACAGCAACCGGAACCGGTACGATTGACTGGTATGATGCACCGGTTGGCGGAACTTTCTTAGGCACGGGTTCCACATTTACAACC
>CAYTFT010000403.1:0-2541 GCA_964437155.1 uncultured Chitinophagales bacterium
TGCAGATAAAATGTATCTCAATCCATCGTGAGCAATAGACTTTAAGGGACTCAGCGCCCAGCTTACTTTTTTTAAAGGAACAATGGATAAACTCGGGATAAAGACGCAGATATTTTATGACGGTAAATTTAAGAGTGCTACAGAACCCTTCCGCATGGAAAAAATGAGTGATGAAAACCGGTTACAGCTCGAAGAATTTTTAAACGGCTTATTTACCGAAAATCTCACGGAATTAAATGCATCGCGCAGCAAATCTGTTGATTATTATAAAAATGCAGCCGATAGTCTGCTTGCATGGTATCCTGCAGAAGCAGTGCGGATCGGGCTTTTCGACGGATTAAAATATTATGATGAAGTTGCAGATGAAATTAGAACACGTTGCGGGTTAGCTAAAGAAGATGAACTCGGACTTGTCTCCATGCAGGATTATAAAACATCTTATTACATAAAGGTAAGTCCGGATTCCGACGGGAAAATCGCAATCGTATATGCCGACGGAACTATTATCGACGGCAAGGCCGACAACGGCTATCTCGGCTCCACAAATTTTATAGAAATGATGGAAGCAGTGCGCAAAGATAAAGATGTGAAAGCTGTTGTTTTACGCGTCAATTCTCCCGGAGGAAGTGCAGTTGCCAGTGATGTGATGTGGCGGGAAATTGAAATCACCAAAAAGGAAAAACCTGTTATTGTTTCGATGGGAGATTATGCCGCAAGCGGTGGATATATGATCTCCTGTAATGCAAATAAAATCTACGCACAACCGAACACACTTACCGGAAGCATCGGTGTATTTCTGATCGTTCCCGAAATTTCCGGTTTTATGAACGATAAAGCCGGCATTACCTTCGATACCGCGCAAACTTCCACTTACGCAGATTTTCCATCCATTACCAGGGAGTTTTCTGAACGCGAAAAATTCATTCTGCAATCCGGTGTTGATTCTACATACCTTAATTTCAAAAGAATGGTTGCCGACGGCAGGAAAATGACAGTGGAGCAGGTGGAGGAAATTGCACAGGGTCGCATATGGATAGGAGCAAAGGCAAAGGAGATCGGACTTGTGGATGAGATCGGTGGAATTGATGAGGCGATCAGCGGTGCAAAAGAAATGGCTGGATTGAAAGAATATCAGATCGTTGAATATCCAAAGCAGAAAGAATCGGTCCTTGAAAATGTGATCCTCAGTCTCACCGAGGAAACAAAAACGAAAATGGAATTACAGCAGCTGAATATTCTCTATCCGCATTATAAAACGCTGATGGAATTACTCGACCGGCCCGTTATTCAGGCGAGAATGCCGTTTGAATTGACAATTAAATAATCCGGAAAATAATTGCGGTTTTTTTTATTGCTGCGTCATTCTTCTGTCAGCCCTCATTTGATTACAATCATGTGACATATCCATAATTTTCACGGAATAGTTTTGAATAATCATTCACACTAAAATGAAAACTATGAGGAGAATTATCACATGTATTTTCGCGGTCGCTGTTTCTGCAATCGCGTTCGCACAAAACGAAGGCGAGATCACAGGAAAAGTTATTGATGCCGACACAAAAGCTGCCGTGCCTTTCGCATTTATGCAACTTACATCCGCAGGCAAAATGGTGATGCAGACCGAATCGGACCTCGACGGTTTGTATACCTTTAAACCCGTAAATCCCGGCACCTATGCGCTCGAGGTGCGATATATCGGCGCAGGTTCAAAAGTATTTACGAATATTGTTGTTGAGTCCCGCGGACTAACCTACCTGGAATGTTCTATCTCTGCAAGCGCATCGATGGATACCTTGATCATTCGTGCACCGCTTGTAGACAGGAACGACCCGGAAATTAAAATAACCTTCGACGAAAAAATGATCGGCGATATGCCGGTAACCAATATTGCGGATGTTGCCGTTCTTGCACCCGCCGTGCAGCCGAACGAGCAAAGCGGCGGATTGTTTTTAGGCGGTTCGCGCGAAGATGCAACGCTTTATGTAGTCGACGGCGTCAAAGTAATTGGCAGTGTATATGTGCCAATGAATGCCGTGAAATCCGTTAGTGTACTCACCGGGGGGATCCCCGCCCGATACGGTGACGTAACAGGTGGAATCATTGAAGTAACAACGAAAGGATATGCAGGTATTTATTGATAGCAAGTGATAGGTTTTTAATTGTGCAATGCCATTGAAAAAAATCCTGCGTTAAGTTTTTCATACTTGGTTTCCAGAGCGTTTCTGCTCGACAAATTGTAAAACAGCAGCTGCTTCCAATATCGCCACGGTTTGGTTGCCGGCTGCTGTTTTTTTCTGCGTTTTATAGTATCGTTTTTAAGGATTATGCAGGTCTCAGAAAAATCCTGTACATTTATGAAACATTATGCATGCAATGAAGAAATTATTCCTCCCTGCTATAGTATCCGGTCTTGTGGTTTTTACCTGCTTCCGGATGTTTGATTCTGGTACACACGAAAATGAAAATGAAGAGCAGCCCGGTGAAGCGGATGAATGGCTCTATGCGCAAAAAGTATTTCCGTACGATAAAGTGGATAAAAAT
>CAYTFT010000404.1:0-2538 GCA_964437155.1 uncultured Chitinophagales bacterium
CCACGCCTTTACCGCTTAAAAATCTCTACGCCACCCCCGAAACACTGGGCCTCGACCGTCTGGCATGCGCCGTGGGCGGATTTGCAGCCTTTCCGCATACAGATATTCTCACCATTGATGCCGGCACCTGCATCAAATATGACTATGTGAACGCGAAGGGCGAATATCTGGGTGGGGCAATTTCTCCCGGACTTACCATGCGGCTCCGGGCCATGCACAATTTTACTGCACGCCTGCCGTTAATAGAACCGCCCGCACCGGAGGAACTGAAAATGTTGCAGACAACAGGAAATACTACCCGCGGTTCCATGCTTTCCGGAACCTACTTTGGCGCTTTGTCGGAAGTGGAAGGAATGATCGGAAAATACGTGGAATCAGCCCCTGATTTAACAATCATTATGACAGGCGGAGATGCGTGGTTCTTTGAATTGCATTGTAAAAGGCAGATATTTGCACGCCCAAATCTGGTAGCAGAAGGATTAAATACTATTCTCAATTACAACATGAACAGGAACTGATGTACCGCAGAAAACTTTTTTTATTCATACTTACTGCTTCCATTACCATCATTTTACAGGCACAGGTCAATTCTCCATATTCCAGATATGGTATCGGAAATATTTTCCCTTCCACTTTTGGTGCGGCAAACGGAATGGGAGGAATTTCTGCAGCGTATTTCACGCCGACCAATATTAATTATCTCAATCCCGCTGCTTATGCAGAGCTCACGAATGCAACGTTTGATGTAAGTGTTTCTGGAACCGTAAATAAACTCGAAACCAATACCGAAACCTTTACTTCGGGAGATGGTAATCTTGCGTATATGGCGTTTGGTTTTCCGTTTCTTAAAAAGATCAGAAAAAGTGATTTCGGATTAAGCTTCGGTCTTATTCCATACAGCGGATTCCGCTATAATATATATGAACAGGTTCCCACCGATGATCCTGTTCTCGGCACTATCGAATATAATTATGCAGGTGACGGAACACTCTATCAGATCTATGGTGGTGTGGGATATAAATTTCAGACGGATACAACCATTGATGTAAAAAAGATCAAAGGTGAACTGGATACAATTATTTCTGCCCATCAATTCAGCATTGGAACAAACGCCGCAGATCTTTTTGGTACGATCTCCAATTTCACGTATGCATCATTTCCTGATCAGGTAAATGCACAAACAACAAAATTATCAAGAGATAACCGTGTGAACGGAGGAATCTATAATGCCGGAATCGGATATCAGCGTCAATATGTGCGGAAATACGGAACAGACCGTGATATTCTTGTATGGAAATTTGGCGCATCCGGAAATCCCGGTATTGATGTGAACGGAAAACAATCTGTTCTCTGGACCAATATAGTGAAGAATGGAAATTATGAATATATAACCGACACTTTATATACTGCTCCCGATACTTCGGGAACTATCGGATTGCCTTCTTCTTTTCAGGCAGGTGTTGCGTTCAGTTTTTATTCCACGGATGATGAGGATAAAAATCAGTTCACAATCGGTGCGCAGTATGCAAGAACGAACTGGAGTACCTATCATGGATTTCAGGATGCCGGCACGCTTGGTGACAGCTGGAGAGCAACGCTTTCGCTCGAACTCATTCCGAAATTGCCGGCGGACCGCAATGCATCCTATGCTTTGCGTTTAGGTGCATATACCGGAAAAAGTAATCTGATCATTGACGGCGTGCAGTTGAATGATTATGGTGTTGCATTGGGCGCAGCCATTCCGCTGGGATATGGCGAACAGGTGGTGCCGTATTTCCGCAGTTCAAGGATGAATGTATTTCTGAATATCGGACAACGCGGTTCAACGGATGTGATCAAAGAAACATATTTTAATTTCGGATTAGGATTTTCACTTGTTGATGCAGGATGGTTCATTAAGTATAAACTGAACTGATCGTTTCGTTCTATATTTTTCTTATAATTATTTATTTCTGACATTGATTGGATTACGTATATATCGTACTGCATTTATTTTTCCGTTACAGATAATTATTGGTTTTATTGCTGCAACCTCTTTATTATTTACAGCATGTGTGAACGATGTCAAGGAAGTGGATGAAGCGACGCGTCTTGCCGAACCCGGTGTTGAACGCGGAAAAAATATCGAATTATTTTACAGTGAATCCGGATATGTAAAAGTGCGCGTTACCGCACCTTCCGTAACGCGGTATAATACCGAAGATCCGTATTCTGAATTCAACGACGGATTGCAGGTTGATTTTTACAACGATAGTCTGCGCGTTACCAGCCATCTCACAGCCAATTATGGTGTGCGGTATGAAAGCCAACTCAAAACAATTCTCCGCAACGACGTGCAGGTTGTGAATGAGAACAACGAACATTTAAGTACGGAAGAACTGATCTGGGATGAACGCAAACATATTATCTATTCCGATAAATTCGTAAAGATCACAACACCCGATCAGGTTTTATATGGTGAGGGAATGGAGGCCGACGAACAACTCACCAAATATGTAATTAAAAAACCGCAGGGAACTATCAAAACGGATATGGATT
>CAYTFT010000405.1:0-2538 GCA_964437155.1 uncultured Chitinophagales bacterium
GCATCGAATTTAATTTCGGCTTTTTTATAGAGTTCCAGTTTACCGTCGGTGATATTGTATTTATAAATATCAGATGGAGAGAGGAAGGTGGTAAATCCGAAGAATACGAATGTATCGTCTTTTTCGCCGGAAAATCCTGCAACAGTGCCGCCGATGCCATCATTGGGTAATGCGATCTGGCGCTCTGCTTTTCCGGTTCTGGAAAACTGAAAAACAACGGGCTTTACATCCTTTAAATAGAAGGCGAATATTTTTCCGCCGGCAAGAGAAACATTGGAAAGAATTTCTTCCTGTTCGGCAATGATCACTTTCCAGTTTTCCGGTTGCGGATGCATTGGATCCACACTTACAACTTTATAATTCGGAGCCTGAAAATTGGTCATTACAATAAGTTTATCGTCCTCATTATCCAGGATGGTATATTCATTGTCAAATCCTTCAAACAATGTTTTTAACGGGTCATCTTTTTTACGCAGGTCTTTCCATAAAATTTTTGTTCCTGAGGTGCCCGGGCTGATATTAATAAATAAATAGCGTTCGTCTTCTGTAGTTTGTGCGCTATTATAAAAACTCGGATTTGCCGGGTCTGCATAAATTAATTTATCTTCCGACTGTGTAGTTCCGAGTGTGTGGAAAAACACCTTTTGATTTACACTGTTGCCGGTAAATGTTTTGCTGGGTTTATCATAGGCACTGTAATAAAATCCATTTCCTATCCAGGCGGCTCCGCTGAATTTTGTCCATTCCAGTTTATCGGAAGTGAAGGTGTTTTTTGCAAGATCTTTCACGCGGATCGTGCTCCAGTCGCTGCCGGCGGCACTCTCATTAATTGCAAGATATTTTCTGTCATTTGAAAATCCTCCGAAGTTTTGGGTGATGGTTCCGTCTGCGGATAATGTATTCGGATCGATAAATACTTTTTCTACACCATCAAGCCCTTCCTTATAATATGTAACTGCCTGATTTTGTAAACCATCGTTGCGGGTATAGAAATAATATTTTCCCGCTCTGAAAGGAACACCCTGCTTGGGATAGTTCGCCAGCTCGGTAAGGCGCTGCTCAAATGCTTCGCGATAGGGTATCTGTGCAAGATAATCGAACGTCGTTTTATTTTGTCCGGTTACCCAGTTGCGAACTGCACTGTCTTCATTGGCTTCGGCTTCGAGCCAGCGGTAAGGATCCGGTACACGCGTGCCAAAAAAATCGGAGGAGGAATCGGCGGTTGCCGTTTTTAAGTAGGTCACTTTACCGGGACCTTTTACTTCTTCTGCAGGTTTCGTTTGTGAGGAACACGAAGCCAGTAATGTGCTAGCCATGATAATAAGAAAGGTACTTTTCATAATGTGAAATTTTTGTAAAAATACCAATCACAGCGGAATCCCGATGGTATTTATCATAATTTAACAGGCTGGAGATGCATCCACCGCAGCATATCATTTTTCGTGATGATACCCATTAATTTATTGTGCATCACTACGGGGAGACTGCTGATCATATGTGTTTTCATGATGGCAAGTGCATCGGCAATATGCGCATCGGGTTCAATGGTAAGAATATCTTTCCGCATTAAAGCTTTTACAGGAATGTGGCGGATGTCAGTATTATTTTCGCGCGCCTCCTGAATATGACCGGATGTGATAACACCCTGAATTTTTCCCTTCCGGTCCTCTACCACGATATGATGCACATCGTTCCAGTGCATGATCTGTTCAACAAGTGCTGCAGGATCTTCGGGGAACACGGTCATCACATCAATTGTCATTATTTGCTTCACGTGTTCCATGTTGCGCACATGTGCCTGCACAATTGCAGGAATATCCATGTCTTCCCATTCGCAAACAGAAATATTTTTTTGCTGATACTGATACATTGTTTCCGTAAGTAATTTTAATGCATCAGGGGCATTCATTTCTTTTTTCAGATTTCTGAAATTATGCACCTGCCATTGTGCGCCTGTTTTTCTTTCCAGTCTTTTTTCAATGGTGCCCAGATATACAAATATTTCTTCCTCTGATAATCCGCATTGCAGTAAACCGTTATGTGCGAGTGGTAATAATTCATTTTTAATTAATTCTTTTGCGGATATTTCTTTTCCCTGCCAGATAAACATGCTTTCAATTCCGGTGCGAGCTGCCTTGAAAAAATTCGCTTTCACATCATTAAATTCAAAGTGTTTCCAGATCTCCTTCGTATTTTCCGGCATCGCTTTCATCAGGCCCGTCCAGAAGGCCATATTTGCCATTTCATCGCGAATGGTGGGTCCGGCCGGAATATACCTGCACTCGATGCGCATATGCGGTTTATTACCTGTGATGCCATAACAAAGCCGGTTCCAGCGATATACGGTTCCGTTATGCAGGCGCAATGCTTTTAACTGCGGAATTTTATTTTCCTGAATACAATCGAGTGAATTTTCTTTGATATCATCTGCTATTAAAACTTCAAACCGGGTTATATCTTCCTTATACATTTCAGTAATGGATCGATATACCCAGTCTTTCCCGAAGGTAACCCGTGGCCGCTGTTCACGAATTTCAT
>CAYTFT010000406.1:0-2528 GCA_964437155.1 uncultured Chitinophagales bacterium
CGTTCTCGCGGACAAAATTGCACCATTCGCAATCTTCTTTTCCGCAACCGTTGTTGAATTCGAGGTTTTGAATTTTTTTATATGTTTCTATAATCTGTTGTTTTACAGTTTCGATTTCACCCGGGTCTATTTCAAAACGGTGTTTAACGAATTGTTGTTTATCATTTTTCTCGATAAAATCAATTTCACCGCTCACCATTTTCCAGGGTTTATATTTCTGTGCGTCGAGAATAATTTTATAAAACATAATTTGCCGCCAGTATTCCCCGCCGAGCGGATTTTTTTCATCGGGCGCTCTTAATTTTTCGCCGGCATACGTTACGTTTCCCGTTTTATAATCCACCACATTCACTTCGTTACCGTTGAATTCAATTTTATCAAATACACCGGTGACAGGAACATTTTTCACGAGCACATTGCGGAAAGGATATTCCGTCACTACCACTTTATTAAGCGTATGTATATAATGATTGTAATATTCCGTGAGAATTTGTTTGCCAAGCTCAAGACGGTTTTGGAATTGCAATTCGGTAAATGAGTCTTCGTTGCGTTTGAGTTCATATCTGAAATCTCCCAGTACTACTGCGAGTTCGGGAAACTCCATAGTGCCGCTTTCCTTCATCCGCTCAAATAAACGCCGCAGCGCATAATGGATAGCGGTTCCGAATGACATGGAATCGCTTTTTGCGCCGGGAACCCGAATGATACGCTCGAAATAGTAACGCACCGGACAAGCGAGATATGTATTCAGCGCCGAAGCACTCATCACAAAATTTTCCACGCGCTTTTTAATAAACTCCTTGTCGAATAATTCAATATACACGGGTTTTATCTGCGTGAGTTCGGCAATGCGGTAACGTATTAGAATTTCTTCGTCCACTTTTTTCTCCTGCACCTGAATGGCAGCACCCGCCACAAGTTCAGATACGAACTGCGAGGGATCAACCGGTTTGCCGTCAATATTTGTCTGCGCATAAGAAATATGTAAATGTTGTTTTGCGCGGGTCATAGCAACATAAAACAGACGGCGCATGGATTCGAGTTTATTTTCCTGCGTGCTGAACGTGATGGTGTCGGGCAGACTGAAATTAAAATTACCTCCGGCGCGTTTTTCCCATTTATCTGCAGTACAACCCATCAGGAACACATGTTCAAATTCGAGTCCTTTTGCTGAATGACAGGTAATGAAATTTACGCCCTCTGCGTTATTAATTGATTTATTGATCTCGATACGGATGCCATGTGTTTCCATTGTGTCAAGCGCTTCCAGAAATTCTCCGATATGGATTCGCGGATGCCGCAGTCCTTCTGATTTAATGTGGTCAAAAAAGGTGGTGATCACTTCGAGATTCCATACACGGTCGGGACCCGCAATAATATCACGGAGCATTCCGCTTTCATTCAGTATTTTTTCAAATAAGATCTGCAGGGTGAGATTAAATGATTCCTGCAACCAGTGCGTGATCTTCTTTTCGAATTGTATAATACTTTCGTGGTCCTTTAATTTTATTTCCGCCAATGTTTTCGGATCAGCCATTACGGTGCGCCAGGTATAGGTGTCATCTTTGCGCGCCGCCATCCATGCCGCAAAGGAAGCAATATCATGCGGATGTATTTTAAAATACGGATAATGCATAATTCCAAAGAGCAGATGTTCTGCGCTATGCGGCTCAACTGATTCTTCCTGCAGATAGCGCAAAATGCTGACGGCCTGCCGCACAAGCGGAAGGTCGAGAATATTTATTTTCTTCCTGACCTGATACGGAATACCCTGTTTTTCAAAAACGGAAATCAGGCTTTCGGCCTGCGCGTGCTGGTAAAAAATAACGGCCACTTCATTTAATGGAACACCATCGAATCGCAGCTGTTCGATGCGCTCCATTATGCCGGCAGCTTCGTGTATGGGATTTTCGTATTCTGTAACCGATGGCTCGGTAATGACCTGCCGCTCGCTGTGAGAGGCCTTTAATATTTTTGACAAGCCATCTAAATTGTTGATGAGGCGCTCCTTATTATTTTCGATCACGACCCGCGAGGCATCGAGTATTGCCTGATGACTGCGGTAATTATCAGTAAGTACTTCAATTTTAATATCTTTTGCATGGGTATGATAAAAATCGAGAATGTTTTTTACGCGGGCACCCTGAAATTCATAAATACTCTGATCATCATCACCAACAGCAAAAACATTCGGCGCTTCCCAGTAACCGGTAAGTAAATTCAGAATTTCATTTTGTGCCCCGTTGGTATCCTGAAATTCATCCACCAGAAAATATAAATAGCGCTCCTGATAATTACGCAAAATATTTTCTCCGCGCGGCGAAGGATCTTTAAATGCTTTCACCACCCAGAGGATCATGTCGCTGTAATCGTAGCGGCCGGCTTCGCGCATCATTTCCAGATATTGCGGAAATAAATTTGCAGCAGCGCGCGTCTTCTCCATTTTTTCTGTCTCCGCCTTTATATCATTTATTTTAATATCGCCGACCTTCACACCGGTCTTACTGTTGGCACGTTTATAAATATAG
>CAYTFT010000407.1:0-2527 GCA_964437155.1 uncultured Chitinophagales bacterium
TGGAAAGTTATGCTTCGCCTGATGTGCTTTATTACCTGCTCGACGATCTCGGGGATGATCCCTGTGTTACCATTGATGGATGGGCAACCGCCAATGGAATCGGCGACAACCGCACTACATTTTCAACTGCAGAAGTGAATGAAAATGATTATGGCGGAACAGGCATGCCGCATGTGGTAGTATTCGGACCTGATTCCACGATTTATTTTAACGGATTAAATGCGGCTGCCGGAGACGTAGAGGGAATTCAGGATGCAATTGACGATGCACTTGGCCTCGGGCCGGTTGCAATTGCAGAAATGGAAATACCGGAGCTGAAAATGTATGTCATTGAACAGCAAATAATGATTGAATATACACTCGCGGAGATGAACGCTGTGGAAGTTTCTGTAATAGATAATGCCGGCAAAATTGTGTTGCAGCAATCTGCAGCGATGCAGGATATCGGGTCACATACAGTTGCATTCAGTACCGTTGATATTTCTGCTGGCTATTTTATTGTCCGGGTTTCGGCCGGCGGATCTGTAAAAACCGGAAATGTTGTGATCATGCATTAACGGAAAGGAGGGACATGCATGTTCAGGATCAAATAAATCTTTTGTATGCATAAGGGTATTATTTTTTTTATCACTGTCTGCATGTTACATGCGGAAGTGTTTGCGCAATGCTGCGGTGCAGGCAGCGGTTCTCCGGTAGCCGGTGGTGTTTCACAGGGTGTTTTGCAGGAGGGCCAGATGGAACTCAATGCTAATTTTCAATATGTTTCCACAACAAAATTCATGCATGGCGGCGAGCCGGATGAAAATTTTCTGGACAGCTACACAAGCAAATACGGATATTTCAGATCCGCGTATGGCCTTACGAAAGATCTTACTATGTCGGTGGAGGCAGGGTATCATTTTGATAAAACACAGATCGGACTCAATAACAGAGATACTATTTCAACGTCCGGATGGGGTGATCTTGTTCTTTTTCCCCGCTATGATATCATAAATAAAGCGGATAAGGCAAAGAGGACTGAAATTACATTAGGACTCGGGATAAAAATTCCGATTGGAGATCCGGAGGATACGCTCAGACAGATCGAACCATTTTCCGGCACCGCATATTATGTGCTGAAGCCACCCGCCATTCGTACGACATCGGGCGGTAACGATTTTATTTTTTACGGATTTATTTATCGCGGCTATCTGCTTAAAAATTATAAAATATTTTCCAACATACTATACGTCCGCAAAGGCTGGAATGAGCTGGGAGAAAGGTCGGGCGATTATGCGAGTATCGGATTATTTGCCAGTCATAGTTTTATTTCAAACCTCGGCACAACCCTTTCGTTGAGAGGAGAGTGGATCGGACAAATGCAAACAAATGCCGATCTCGCATTATACGGAAATTATAATTATGATCCTGATGCCACCGGCAGCAAAAAATTATTTGTTGTTCCGCAATTGAGCTATAGTTTTAAATCGGTTACATTCTATGCACTCAGCGAGATCCCGTTATATCAATACGTAAATGAGCAACAAATTGCCTCGCAATATTTCTTCACTGCAGGCGCATCCTATATGTTTGAACCATTTAAGAAAAAAGCCGGCGCGCATATCGTTGAATAATTTATTTTGCTGTAATTATTCTTCTTTGCTCCGATATTAACGTATATACGTCCACAACAACAGCAGAGCCGCCGTCGTCATCAGAATTAATGATGCAAATCCGAGAATGTTCATCAATGGGGAATTCGTGTATCTGCCCATAATTTTTTTGTTATTGCTGATATGTAATATCAGGGCAATAACAACCGGTGCAATGATGCCATACAGAACGGCGGTATGATACAGCATTTCGATAGGACTGATACCGAGGAAATTGATAAGTAGCCCGACTACCATCGCAACGATCATAGTGAAATAAAATCCTTTCGCATCGTGAAATTTGCGGTCCAGTCCTTCGTTCCATTCAAAAATCTCCGATAACATATAACTCAATGAACCGGCCAGAACGGGAATAGCGAGCGCACCCGTTCCCAGCACACCGATCGCGAATAAAATATAGGATTCATTTCCTGCAAGCGGTCGTAACGCTTCGGCTGCTTCATCAACAGTTTGTATGTGATGAATGCCTGCACTGAAAAGAACAGTACCTGTTGTGAGAATTATAAAATAAAATACCAGATTGGTGAGCAATAAACCGATGCTCACATCTTTTTTCATATCGCTGATGATGGTTTTATCTACAAATAAGTGACGGTGATTGACTTCTTCCATTTCCATGCTCGCCTGCCAGAAAAATAAATAGGGTGAAATGGTAGTGCCGAGTATGCCCACCAGCGCCATCAGATAAGCGGGGTCGAATAAGATCGTCGGGATAAACGTACTTCTGATAACATCCTTCCACTCAGTTGCAGATACAAATGGAATGATCAGATAACAAAATAAGGTGATACAGAGCCATTTTAAAACAAGTGCTATGCGATGATAATTCCAGATGATGGTTGCCCATAATAGTAAGCCGGTGAATGCAATGGAAA
>CAYTFT010000408.1:0-2521 GCA_964437155.1 uncultured Chitinophagales bacterium
GGTAAATTTTTGTACCGTTCAAAAATTCTGTCCTGATCGCATTGAGTAAAACATCCGTCCGGTTATGACGACGGATGTTCCATTCGTTGAGTGCAGCAGCGAGTATTAGAACGGGAACAAGATACAGCAGAGATCTTTTTATGGCAGACGGCGCAATTCTTGTGAAAAAAACTCCGACAAAAATGCCTGCAGACAGAGTAGTGAATAAAAGGAAATATTCAATATAAAGGTCGGGCAGCCGTGTTCTGTAAAGCTGATCATACCTGCATGCTATCAACAGAACAGAGGCTGCATAAAATACCCAGACAGCAGCATTTGTGAACTTTCGGTGATTGCTGAAAGACATGCGGTAAAAATATTCTGCTTTCACATGCCGAACAAGCCGCCGAGTCCGCCGGATAAAGCCGTATTCCGTGCCTCTGCCTCGGCTACGTTTTGCGCCTTTTCCATGGCGCGTTCGAGGGCGATGAGCAGCAGGTCCTCGAGATGTTCTTTATTTCCGCTTTGCATCAGCTCGTCGCTGATATGTATCTGCATGACTTTCTTTGTGGCTGTTACCGTTGCAGAAACCGTGTATTTGCCGTCGCCTGCAATGCCTTCCACGGTAATGGATGCAAGCCGTGCCTGTACTTCATCCATCTTCTTTTTCATTTCCATGGCTTTCTTCAGATCGAACATATGCATTTGTTTTGCGCAAAGATAGACGAATGCTTACTTTTGCGGTAAATTGGAAAAATGAGTAAACGGAACGCAAAGAAAAGACTGGAGAATAATATCGTGGATGCGATAGACCAGCTTATCATAAGCCAGTCACTGGATGAGAAAACCCTTGAAGAAAAAACCGACCTGCTGATCGATATTTTTGACGCTGCCGTCACCGGCATCAACGGCGAACGCAAGGTAAAGGGCCGCAGCAATAAGAAAAAACATTTCCGTGATTTATTTGCCGATACGGATAAAAAAGTAAAGGCCGTATTACAATCCAAATAAGCAGCGCATGTCGAAGAAAACGAATAAAAAATCGCATATCTCCATCCGCAGCCTCACACCATTTTTACCGAAGGACCTCTTTGTTGCGAAAACTCCCGACAGGGGAAGAGCGGTATTTACTTCCAAAAAAATAAAAAAGGGAACTGTGATAGAGATCGCTCCCATGATCGTATTCAGTGAAAAGGACCGTGAGCTGATCAATGACACATTTATTTATGAATATTATTTTGAGTGGGGAAAGAGCGGAAGAAAAGGCGCATTGGCGCTCGGCTTTGGTTCATTATATAATCATTCGTATACGCCAAATGCACGCTATATTCCTGATTTCGATTTGAATATTCTCGAGTTTGAAGCGATCCGTGATATTAAAGCAGGAGAGGAGATCACTACGAATTATAATCTCGACCCTGAAGACGATACACCGGTTTGGTGGGAGCGTGAGAAAATTAAAAAGAAAAAACAGCATCCGTAATACATGCGTATTGCATCCCGGGCAATATTTATTTTGTTCTTACTGTCGGCCGCTAAAAGCATGCAGGCGCAAATGGAACCCTGGTGGCTTGCGGAAAATACGATTGATTCTGCAGAAATAAAACGGGAGTTGCGTGCCGACAGCGCTGTTCAGTACGCAAAAACATTCATTGGTGTTCCGTACAAATGGGGCGGTACAGACCCCTCCGGTTTTGATTGTTCCGGATTTATTTGTTATGTGTTCCGTCATTTCGCTATTGAACTGCCGCGCACTTCGGGACAACAATTTGATGCAGGTATTCCCATTCCCTATAATGAAGCAAAACCGGGTGACCTGATACTTTTTTCAGGTGTGGAAACAGAAGGCGGTAACCCCGGACACGTAGGTATCGTTTTATCCTACGATGCCACAACCGGATTTTCATTTATCCACTCATCTTCTCCCGAATCAGGCGGTGTTCGCATTAGTAATGAAAGCAGGGAATCCTATTACTATAAAAGGTTTCTTGAGGTCAGGCGCGTGATCAATTAATTCGTTGTGCAGTTACTGTGTTCAGGATTAATTTTCTAATTTGCATTTTCATACTGTTCACCAATGGCAGATTATATTCAAACCGGTTTAAGTTCATTCAAAGACCTGCTTGTATTTTTACGGGATCGGGCGCGATCAAAGGACATCACGAAAAATGCTTTGTTGCGTGAGTTGCGCGATAATTTGACACTCCTCGGTCATCGGGATAAAGCGGGCGTTAATCTGCAGGCAATACTCAAAGGACTCAGTGCAATTGCAATCGAGGAAGCCTATAAAAAGAATTATCATTTCGGTCACCTCACCGGCAACGCGAAACTGGATAAAAAACTGATTCTGCATAAACGGCAGGAAAAATATATCGGCTGGACGGCCGAAAAATTTATGTATAATATTGAAGGGAAGATCAACGACCTCAAAAACCTTCCGGCATTATTCCCTGATCTGGGGAAAGCCCCCGTGAATCTTCCTCTGCGACTTGAAAACCTGTTTTATCAGCTCCTGCTTTTAGCTGCATTTATCCGCAAAAAC
>CAYTFT010000409.1:0-2511 GCA_964437155.1 uncultured Chitinophagales bacterium
ATAATGTCGCCCCGCTGGGGCTTGGATTTGCTCTGAGGTTGGCGTCCCCGCCAATCCTCCATATCCTACCTATAAAATTCTGGCGGATTGGCGGGGACGCCAACCGCAAAGGCAAATCTATAATGTCACTCTACGTTTTTTTTATCAAAATGCAGACTGTAGTCTGCGTCCACCACAGCCGATTCGGAGAATCGGCAGAGCTGGGAGGATCTTTCAAATAAAAAAAATGAAACAGATGCTTTCTTGATAAATTTGGACTCCTGTCCGACATTTAATTTTTGCTTTCAAATAATCAAATGCGCGAAAATAAAAATCAGCATATTTCGCACCTATCAAAAAAAAAGACGGCCACACCGGACCGTCTTTACATTATCATCTGTATTTAATTATGCAATATCAAACCGATCGAGATTCATCACTTTATTCCATGCAGCAATAAAATCCCTGACGAATTTTTCATTTCCGTCGGCACAACCATACACTTCCGCAATCGCTCTCAGTTCGGCATTAGAACCAAAAATTAGATCAGCACGTGTTCCGGTCCATTTTGTTTCTCCGGTAGTTCTGTCTGTCGCGATAAATACATCTTGTGCATCAGATGCAGCCTTCCATTGCAAATGCATATCCAGCAGATGCACAAAAAAATCGTTGCTGAGCACGCCCGGCCGTTTGGTAAATACACCGTGTGCCGATTGATCAAAATTTGAATTCAGCACACGCATACCACCAACTAAAACTGTCATTTCAGGAGCGGTAAGCGTTAAGAGTTGCGCTTTATCTACAAGCATTTCTTCTGCAGATACCGGATATTTTTCTTTCATATAATTCCGGAATCCGTCCGCTTTCGGTTCGAGAACTGCAAATGATTCAACATCTGTTTGCTCCTGTGTTGCATCTGTTCTTCCCGGCGTAAAAGGAACCTGCATATCCATGCCTCCATTTTTTGCAGCGCTTTCAATAGCGGCACATCCTGCCAATACAATAAGGTCGGCGAGGGAGATCATTGTTCTGCCTGCTTGTGTATTATTGAATTCCTTTTGAATGCCTTCCAATGTTTCCATTACTTTTTTCAATTGTGCAGGATTATTCGCTTTCCAGTCTTTTTGCGGAGCAAGACGAATGCGTGCACCGTTTGCACCGCCACGTTTATCAGAGCCACGGAAGGTAGATGCCGATGCCCAGGCAGTTGAAACGAGTTCCGAAACCGTTAAACCGGATGCGACGATTTTTTCCTTCAGCATTTGAACATCCTTTTCATTTACCAATGTATGATTTGCCACCGGAACAGGATCCTGCCATATCAGTTCTTCTTTTGGAACTTCCGGCCCCAGATATCTGGAAACAGGTCCCATGTCGCGATGCGTGAGTTTAAACCATGCTCTCGCAAACGCATCGGCGAATGCATCGGGATTATCCAGAAAGTGCCTTGAAATTTTCTCATATGCCGGGTCAAACCGCAGGGCAAGATCTGTTGTGAGCATGATCGGCGTGTGGCGTTTCGTTGCATCATGCGCATCCGGAACTGTATCGGCACCCATACCGTGTTTTGGTTTCCATTGCTGCGCACCCGCCGGACTTTTCGTCAATTCCCATTCATAGCCAAACAGGTTCCAGAAAAAATTATTGCTCCATTTTGTCGGCGTTGTGGTCCACGCACCTTCAAGTCCGCTGGTGATGGTATTTACACCATTGCCGCTGCCGAAAGTATTTTTCCAGCCAAGACTTTGCTCTTCAATTCCCGCTGCTGCAGGTTCGGGGCCCACGTATTTGGAAGGGTCTGCGGCGCCATGTGTTTTTCCGAAAGTATGCCCGCCTGCTATCAGCGCCACCGTTTCTTCATCGTTCATCGCCATCCTCCCGAATGTTTCGCGGATATCTTTTGCTGCCGCAAGCGGATCGGGGTTTCCGTTCGGACCTTCGGGATTCACATAAATAAGTCCCATCTGCACTGCAGCCAACGGATTTTCCAGTTCACGATCGCCGGAATACCGTTTGTCCTCCAGCCATTTTCCTTCCGATCCCCAGTAAATATCTTCCTCAGGTTCCCATACATCAGCGCGGCCACCGCCGAAACCGAATGTTTTGAATCCCATAGATTCGAGCGCACAATTACCGGCAAGTATCATCAGGTCGGCCCACGAAATTTTCTTTCCATATTTCTGTTTTATGGGCCATAGAAGCAATCGGGCCTTATCGAGATTTGCATTATCGGGCCAGCTGTTGAGTGGTGCAAACCGCTGTGTGCCTGACCCGCCGCCACCGCGACCATCGGAAATGCGGTAAGTGCCCGCACTATGCCATGCCATTCGAATGAAAAAAGGACCGTAATGCCCGTAATCAGCCGGCCACCATGCCTGCGATTTCGTCATCAGATCATTGATATCCTTTTTTAATGCCTGAAAATCCAGGGTTTTAAATGCCTCAGCATAATTGAAATCTTTATCCATCGGGTCGGATAATGAGGAATGCTGACGAAGAATATTTAGTTTAAGCTGATTCGGCCACCAGTCC
>CAYTFT010000410.1:0-2510 GCA_964437155.1 uncultured Chitinophagales bacterium
CCGAATTTGCGGATGCATTCAATTTTTGTTGTTCTGTTGAATAATAAAAGAATGTCAACAATGATCAATGCAGCCAGCATAAGTATCGCTGCAGTTGATATGAAAAATAATACCGGCACGGAGAAACTGATCGCGAACAGTGCTGCAACGATTCCGATACCGATGAACAACCGGTTCGTAACATAAATATTTCTGAAAGGCCATTTCATCGCGGTACGTCGATGCCTTCAATAATGGATTTAATTACCGATTCGCTGTCGTATCCCTCCAGTTCTTTATCCGGAGTGAGAATGATCCTGTGATTCAGGACAGGATAGGCAACAAAATGAATATCATCCGGTGTAACAAAATTTCTTCCGTTCATAGCTGCGACAGCTTTTGATGATTTCATAATGTTGAGTGAAGCACGCGGGGAAGCGCCGAGGAAAAGATCGCCGTGATTTCTTGTCCGCGTTACGATCTGCGCTATATAATCGAGCAGTTCATCTTTGATATGGATCTTTTCTACGATTGCGCGGCATTGCCTTAATGCATCTGCCGTAAGGATCGGGCGCAGGTTGTCTTTCTGCACATTATTAAAATCCTCCCTGAAGCGGTACAATATCTGTTTTTCCTCTTCCAGATCGGGATAGGTGATTTTAATGCGGAATAAAAACCTGTCGAGCTGCGCTTCCGGTAATTTATATGTTCCTTCCTGCTCTATTGGATTTTGTGTCGCGATCACAAAAAAAGGAAATTCCATCGGATACGTTACGCCATCCATGGTCACCTTTAATTCTTCCATTACCTCCAGCAATGCCGCCTGTGTTTTTGCAGGAGAGCGGTTGATCTCATCAATCAATATGATATTGGAAAAAATAGGACCTTTCCGGAAACTGAAATCTCCGGTTTTCTGATTGAATACATTCGTACCTAAAACATCTGTGGGCATCAGATCGGGTGTAAATTGTATTCTTGAAAAATCCGCAGCCACTGTCTTGGCAAGCAGTTTTGCGGTAAGCGTTTTAGCGATCCCGGGAACACCTTCAATCAGAATATGCCCGCCGCTCAGCATACCTGCAATAAGCAGATCGATCATTTTGGTTTGACCGATAATGACCTTGTGCAGTTCATTTCTGATCTCCAGCACTGAGGTTGTGAGTTGTTGCAGTTCGGGTGACGTTTCCCGGTAAAATTCGTTTTCTTCCATGTTGAATTATTTACAGTGTTTATAAAATGTATCGATCATTGTATGCAGTTGAATAAGATCATCCGCTGTTACATCATGTGTATTTTCGATATAGGTATTGTGTTTGAATATCGCTTTTATGGTGTCAGCGGATATTTCAGATTTCAACCGCAATAACTGTATGAAATCGTCATCGGTTTTTTGCACCGGCAACCGGTATCGTTCTGCAATAAAATGCAGAAATAACCGCATTTTCTGCTGTGCCAGTTGCTTGTGGTTTTTTTTGATATAATACATCCGGCCGATGGTTTGCACAAATTCCAGTGACCGGTTCTCGTTGCGCTCCATTACGGGAATATGCTGTTGCTCGCGCTTTGTGCGGAATGCGATAAATAAAAATAAGCCTGCCAGCAATGTGTACCACGACCATCGCAAAGAACGCTGCGATAATATAAAACGAAGCGGACCTTCCTGCTGTATATCATTGTTAAAATTCGACTGGTCGTTATAGGTTTTGGAATATTCATCCCATATTATATCTCCCGCCGAAAGATAGGAAAGCACCTTTGATGTGTATGCAATATTGTTCTTCTCGACCTGGAAATAATTACTGAAAACAATGGGATTGGTATGCAGATAGAAATTACCTTTTCCGTAAGGAACTTTAATGAAATTGGTGAATTTATCGGAATAAATTGTGCCGAGTGGTGCACAGGTGGCGATGGACCTGATATATTCAGGATGAAAATACAACCACGCATAAGGCGTTTCTTCTTCCTTAATTACCAGTTTGAATGTAAAATCAGTATCCTGTTTAAAGGCTTCCTGTGAAAAATTCATGCGCATGTCAGGAGTATCAAAACTTGATAAAGCTTCCGGATCACTTGCATACGTATCCTTTAAAAAGTAAGTGGAATCGCCAAATTCATCGATATAAAATACAGTATCTTTTTTTGCATACGCATCCGAATTGTGCATAAGCACCTCCTCTGAAATTTTCTCCGGGATCTGATTGGCGGCGATGAAAGCATCATTTCCTGCGGCGACAAATTGCTGCAGTGCATGGAAGGAGGAATCTGTATAATAGGGGAGTTGTCCGATAAATATATAATTCGAATGTCCGTCGGCCTTTTCCAGTTGTTCCGTCAGGTCGTTTTTCACAATATCAAAATCTTTTCCGCTGAAATAGTCCTGCATCAGTGTGCTCATAACTTCTGTTCCAAAAGGCTGATCCGAATTTTCATGATATGATTCCGACCAGTTGAATTCATCTGTGTTCCTGCTGAAGGTATAGATCAGCCATATCACCAGAGCTACCGTGACCAGCACCACACTTATTATG
>CAYTFT010000411.1:0-2501 GCA_964437155.1 uncultured Chitinophagales bacterium
TAAAAAGTCGCGGATGCCAGTTGCGACAGGGCCCCTGCATCTGCGGGAGTTGCGAGGCGGATCTTTATCGGCTCTTTTTGCATAACAGGATATCCTATTCAGCTCCGAAATTCGGCTGTTCATCGAAAAGTTTGGAGACAAATTGTCAACGGCCTGTAACTTTCGGATTGTTCTGTTCGTTGTAGCGTTAAATTTGGTTAAACCACGGGATACTTAAGAGAATACATATTAATTTCACGGTGCACAGGCACCTCAATAAACACGTTATGAAAAACATTTTTGCCCTTCTGATCATCTTCCTGGCCGGATTCACGGTTGCAAAAGCCGGCGGACCCGATGGCGAGGATATTCTGCAAAAAGCAATATCGATCATTGACGAGGCTTCACGCCGCAGCTATTCGAAAGATAGTGCCGATGTGAAAAAGATATCTTATGCTTCTGTTTTGCCGGTGGCGGATGAAAAAAATGTGGTGGTGACGTTTACCATCAATACCGAAAATAAAATTCATGTTGTAGATGTAAGAGGCGGATATGCATTTATCAATCACTATATCAAAACATCGCTCGAAGGCAAAGAGATAAATACAGAAAACGCCATTCCGGGTATTAATTATATGATGGCTATAAAATTACCGGCCTCGGCATAAAGGATATAAATAAACAATTGGAACCTCCGGACTTGTTCGGGGGTTTTTTATTTTTGTGTATGCTGATTTTGTTCTGCCGGCAATCACGGCTTCAGCAATCATTTATTATAGTGTAATCAGAATTCAGTATCCAATGAAGAAAATTATTTTCCCGGCAATATTTTGCATCTGCATCCAATCCCTTTTCGGCCAGCAGGTCGAATGGAATTCGTCGCGTATCCTGCTGGAAATTGAGAAATTAAATAATACAGGTTCAGTTTTATATATCGCGGCACATCCCGATGATGAAAATACCCGGCTCATCACTTACCTCGCAAATGAATTAAAAGTGCGGACGGGTTATTTGTCGCTGACACGCGGCGATGGCGGACAAAATCTTGTGGGCGAGGAGCAGGGTGCTTATCTCGGACTCATCCGAACACAGGAATTAATGGCTGCAAGAAAAATGGACGGCGGGGAACAATTTTTTACGCGCGCTGTCGATTTCGGCTATAGCAAAAGTGCCGATGAAACTTTTTCGAAATGGCCGCATGACAGTCTGCTTGCCGACGTGGTCTGGGTGATAAGAAATTTCAGACCGGATGTCATCATTACGCGGTTTCCCACTGATGAACGTGCGGGCCACGGACAACATACGGTGAGTGCAATGCTTGCAGAGGAAGCTTTTGAGGCCGCAGCAGATCCGGCAAAATTTCCGGAACAATTGCAGTATGTCAATGTATGGAAAACAAAAAGATTGTTCTGGAATAATTCAACATGGTGGGATAAGGACCTTCCTGAAAAAATCGCTTCCGGAAATAAACAATTACTGAAAATTGATGTCGGCGGGTATAATCCTTTACTCGGTCAAAGTTACGGGGAGATCGCAGCAGCCAGCCGCACAAATCATAAAAGTCAGGGATTCGGCACCGCCCCAACACGCGGTCAGCAAATCGAATATCTGGAATACAAAAAGGGAGATTCATTAATTAATTCCGATTTACTGGATGGGATCAATACTTCCTGGTTGCGGTTCACGGGTGGTGATCCAATAAATAATGCGATCAATGCTATTATCGGGAATTTCGATATTTCCCATCCGGAAAATTCAGTGGATGCGTTATTAAAATTGTACGACCTTTTTGGTAAATATCCTCCCGATCCTGTTATCCGCAGAAAAAAAGAAGCATTGCAGGATATTATTCTTGCTTCACTGGGCGTATGGCTTGAACCTGTTGCAGAAAAAGAATCACTTGTTCCGGGAGAAGAATTTAAAGTAGTAAGTGCATCTCTTAAACGCGTGGAATTTCCGGTTACATTATCTGATATAGAAATATATGAGGGAAAAGGTTTTACACCGGTTAAAGTCGGAGAGATCCTCCCTGCCGGAATCGTGCAGTTGGATACACTGGAATTATTGCTGCCGCTTAATGCATCCACTTCACCCTTCTGGCTTTCAGGCATAGAAAAAAATGACCATAGCGGTATGTTCAATATTCCGGATCAGCTTTCGCGTGATGCTGCAGTAAATGAACCTGCTGTTAAAGTATATTATGATCTGAATATCGGCGGGCGTGATTTCAGAATTAAACGCCAGGTAGTGTATAAAGAAACCGATGCGGTGAAAGGAGAACTGGTTAAACCGGTAAAAATTCTTCCGAAGGCATCCTGTAGTTTCGAATTTGAAAATCTGATGGTGGTAAATGGCGTGATACCACAGGTAAAAGTTTCAGTTACCTGTAATGCCGAGCGTCTTCAATCATGGATCGTATTAGTGCAGAACGGGAAACAAATTACCACCGAACCTGAACAAATACAGATTGATATGCACCGCGGTGAAACAAGTACTTTTATTTTCTCGGTGAAAGAATTGGA
>CAYTFT010000412.1:0-2468 GCA_964437155.1 uncultured Chitinophagales bacterium
TTTCTTTTATCTCCTCTTTTCCAAATACAGGAAACTGTTCGGGCTATTTAAATTTGACAAGTTTGAGTGGAAGCTGGTAAAAAGCGGCCTCGACCTTTCGGGTCCCGTTGTATTACAGCACATGCTTTCCACCGGGACATGGGTGATCTTTTTCCTCATGATCGAGAAAATGGGTCCGGCTTCACTTGCCGCCTCCAACGTTGCAAAAGAAGTGTATATGGTGCTGGGTGTTACCACCTGGGGCATCGCGAATGCAACAAACAGCCTGATCTCGAATCTGCTTGGACAAAAGCGCCATAGCGAGATCTTCGACCTGCTGAAAAAAGTAATTATTGTCGCCATCTCCTTCTCCCTTTTGTTCTTCGCATTCATAATGATCTTTCCCGAGGTATTTATTTCCATTTTTACGAATAATACTGAGATCGTCAACCTTGCCAGAAATCCGGTCCGCATTGTAGGCGGTTGCCTTGTTATGATGGCCGTTTCCAGTGTGCTTTTCAGAGCGGTGACCGGAACCGGTGCAACAAAATATTCCCTCCTCCTCGAGCTCATTACGCTTATTGTTTATATGGTCTATGTGGTAATCATTATCAAAGTGCTGAATGTGAACCTCACCATTGCATGGACAAGCGAATTCGTTTACTGGCTGGTGCTGGCATGGCTCTGCTGGAATTATCTGAAGAGCGGCAAATGGAAACATTATAAGGTGTGAGGGCCGGTTCCTTTATTTGTTTAACCGACGGCTTAATTTTCACTTAATTTTGTATTATACATTGCATGTATATTTTTTATCCATGCATGATCTGTTTAATCTGCATTCAATAAAAAATGAAACCATTCATCATATTCAGATACCTTCCGATAATTGGAATTTTATTTTTTCAATTGCCTGCTGCATTTGCTCAAAATGAAAACATTTCAGAAGGAGCTGTTTTCGATGGTGAGCCATTTATGGCAGTGGATCCTTATGACGCACACCATATTGTTGTTGTCTGGATGGGATTTGACGGCATTGAATATATAAAGATCAAAGAGCGTGTTTCATTTGACGGCGGGAATACATGGAGTTCCATCATTGAGATCCCGCATAATTTCACAGGATATACTTCTGCAGATCCATCCATGGATTTCGACAGTGAAGGAAGAATTTATCTCTGCATGATCGATTATCATCCGATGGGGATTACCGGTGGCGTGTATGTATACCGATCAGATGACGGAGGACTCACATGGAACGCACCCACCCTTGCAATTGATAATTTTGCCGATGGCAGTGAAATACCGGTTGACCGTCCCTGGATGGTGATTGACCGGTCCGGAGGAATTAACGACGGCAATATTTATATCACGACAAAACCGGCTCCCTGGGTTCCTTTTCCCAACAGAAATTATTTTATCGCCTCGACAGATGGTGGTGAAACATTCAGTGACTGGCGATATATTGATACCACCGGATGGAGCATCGGTGATTTTATTCAGGCGCCAATGGCAACACCGGCGGTTGCAGCAGACGGGAAATTTTATTGTATATATCCATCGTTTGAAATAACAGAATTTTTATTCCCGAGATTTATTGTCGCATCCTCTGCAAATGCAGGAAATGATTTTAATTATGCAATGGTGATAAGCGGAATTCCGGGCATCACCGATACACTCGGCAAATACGGATATCTGCTTAAAACTGATCCGACGAATGCATTGCACCTCACGTTTATTTATTTCTGGTCGCCCTACGATGATACAGATATTTATTCGGTTGAATCCATGAACGGAGGAGCAACATGGAGCGCACCTGTCCGTGTTAATAACGACCCGATAAATAATCATGTATTACAGGATCTTGTATGGGGTGGTTTTGATACAGACGGCGATCTGCTCATCACCTGGCGCGACAGGAGAAATGCGCCGGATACAGGCTATATCACGAGCTATGAAATATGGGGCACAGTATTATGGAAAGATTCAGCCAGCTTCTCCCCTGACTTTAAGATCTCTGAAGCGCCGGCTCCATTCAATGATGTATTATACGATAACGGAAATGACTTCATGTGTTCTGCACTGGCGAATGATACCATTTATGCTGTCTGGGGCGATACACGCGATGGCACACTGGATATCTGGTTCAATAAGATTTCGGCGCATACACTCACTGGAACAGGGATACAGCATCTGGCTGCTGAAACACCATCCGTAAAAATATTTCCTGTACCGGCAGAGAATACATTATTTTTTGAAGGTGAAAATATTTCCCGAATACGTATTACTGATATTGCCGGAAACATCGTAAAAGAAATCCATAACCCGATGCAGCATTACATTGATATCAGTACATTACTACCGGGAAATTATATAATAGAATTTGCGAAAGAAGGAAAAATATTTACGGAGAAATTCGTGAAGAACTGATCTCTATTTAATGATCACTTTTTGCGTCTAATTTTCTTTTCCGTCCGACATTTTGAGAATAT
>CAYTFT010000413.1:0-2467 GCA_964437155.1 uncultured Chitinophagales bacterium
AGATAAACCGCATTTCAAATGCGATTGTTTTTCCGGATGCATTTTTTACTTCGAGATAAAACGTGATTTTTTCATGACCGGCAAATTCGTCGGCCGGAACAGTTCCCATATCAAAAAAATAATGCGGCCCTGCGTATTCTTCTCCGGTAATATCATTTGTCCATTGGAAATTATACGCAGAAAATGCTTCCTCAGGCACAAGCACACCGGAAGTATCATACAATTGCGCCTGTAATCCGATCACTGCATTACTATTTGCAAGGCAATCTGTACCGGATGCCAGAATTATCGCTTTCCCCTGCTTTTCTGTATATAAGGAGCTGTCGGGTAAAAATTGCTGCAGATATTTAATGAGCGGCGCATAGCTTGTTTCTTCTGCAAGATTATTCCATTCATTCGGATCAATATCACGTGCATTACCTATCGCATACAATTCATCCTGATGGTAACTGTTCATCCATTCACATCCGGTGGCACCATCTGCATTATTCGACGAATAATGAATATAATGCCAACGCCCGCTGCGGATCGAATTCTGCGGAAAACAATATAAACTGCTGGTTTTGATCTGTATCAGTTTAGGGTGTTCCCAAACAAGACCGGGGTCTGCAATAAGCGGCATAAGACTAACACCGTCCACATAATTGCTGTTATCCGGAAATTTCGGACAGGCTACACCAGCAAGATCGCAAACTGTTGGAAAAATATCAATAAGTCCTGCAGTACCGGAAGTCACTTGTTTTTTAATTGCGCGCAGATCTGCAATGATCAGCGGAACACGAATATCGGTTTCCCACAGTGAAGCTTTTCCCCAGTGTTTTTTTTCGCCGAGTGAAAAACCGTGGTCACTGGTTACAATAATTACCGTATTGTTATATAATTCCGGATACAACGCAAGGTGGTCGATGATACGTCCTACTTCCTGATCTGCGAAGCGAATGGCAGCGAGATAAGCCATTGCAGCATTTGCACGTTTTGATTCTGCTAAAACCGAAATACGTTCTGCATCTGTAAGTGCTTCATCAATAACAGGTAATGGCACAAGTGAATCCGCGGGCCAGTCATTCAGTTCATTATGCACCACCTGGTCACGGATTATTTTTCCGAGATGCGGCAATGCATCAAAATCGGACCATTTATCTTCCGGTTGCGGTGGCATGATCACACCATTAGGCGGATTTGTTCCTTCCGGATAATTATAGGGAAGGTCAAAAGGCTCCGCATAAAAATCCTTAATATATCCCGGTAAATAAAATTGTTCTGGAATATATAAGTTGGAATGCGGCTTTCTGATTCCGACAGCAAGGAAAAATGGCTTATCACAAAATTGAGCAGGGTCTTCTGCGTATGCATTAAAAAAGGTAATGGCCGTATCAGCAGTATGATGATCGGCCATATTATCCGTCATTGCACTGTCGATCACGCCCCATTTCATATTCATAACTCCGTCAGTAGTTTCTGATTGCGGAACAGATGCATCGTTTCCACCCGTTGTTTCGCGATTCCATGATAATGCTTTATTGCATGGATCCGTATTTGTTGCATCAAAATCCGGACGCTGCGTTGTACAACTGTCGCAATGAAATATTTTATCGATGTTAAATGTAAAATATCCCGCAGAATCCTTGAGCCATTGCGGAAGGGTAACAATATATTTTTCAGGAGGGAAATTATCTCTGAAAGGTGCAGAGATAAAATAATCATTGCGGTAAACATCTGTATAATCCGGATATTTTCCGGTGAGCATGCTTGTTCGTGAAGGAGCGCATACAGTAGAATTTGAAAATGCATTCAGAAATACCGTTCCTTTTTCTGATAATGCTGTAAGATTTGGCGTAAGTGTGGAAAGGTTACCATTAAATCCTTCCACCCAGTCGTTGAGATCATCGAATTCAATAAGAATTATATTCGGTTTCACAGGGCCCGTTTGTGCATGTGCAAGTCCGCCGGAAAAGAGATACATAAACAACAGGTAAAATGTAAAATATTTGTTCGTATCCGGGAAAGATCTGTGCATGTGTTTTCAGGTGCCTGTTTGACGGAATAAAAATACTAAACCATCGTTGCAGCAGAACGAATTCCGGGAATCCGTTTTCACCCGTTCTTGATTTTCAGGGTGATTGAACTACCGGATGCTGCTATTTCTGATAAAGATTTTGTTTTATTCCGGATGGTTGCTTTTCCTGCCGCCGGCGAAATCCATTCTTTGCCCGCCCGATGCTGAATTAATTATCGCCGGCAATCTCTGTGGCAATGCCGGGGGATTACAGTTTAATACCCAGCGGGTTGATGTTTCCATCCTCCTGCAAACCTTGCCCTCTTTTTACTACCTTTGCACTCCGTTTTTGGCGGATTATTTTAACGTCAGAGACCGGAAGAGCAAGCAGGCGGGTGTGGTGAAATTGGTAGACATACCAGACTTAGGATCTGGCGCCGCGAGGCATGGGGGTTCGAGTCCCTCCACCCG
>CAYTFT010000414.1:0-2453 GCA_964437155.1 uncultured Chitinophagales bacterium
TTCTTTCAGTGTTTTTCTGATGCTTTTTTCATCATCGATCAGTAAAATGTTGGCCATGTTCGTTTTAGTTGGTTTGTTTTTCGTGTTTGCCAATTACTGTGAACAAAACGTGGGTAAGATCAAATTATCAGGATAATTATTCCGTACCCGGTGCGGAATAATCATTTTCCCATTTAATTGACCATTTACCCGCATGGAACAGAACTTCGTGATCCTGTGCCTGCCCCTGTTAATGGACACTCTGCGTACAGTAAAATAAACGAGGGTAAATATAATTTAATGGACAGGAAGAATGAAATATTTGTATACTATTTCAGAAATTTTCAGTTTTGATAACTTTTCCCTTCTCATCATAGTATTTCCAGGTGCCGGATTTAACATCAGCGGTATAATTCCCCTGCGCTTTGATACCGCCATTATCATAATATTCGGTCCATTGTCCCGACTTTGTATTATTACTGTAAACGCCCTCCGTAATGACAACCCCCTGGAGGTTATAGACCTTTTGCGGGCCCTGCAGAAGGTCGGAAGCATACATTTGTTCCATGGCCAGGCTTCCGTTTGAAAAGTACCATTTCGCCGCTCCCTGTTTTTTGCCTTCCGCGTATAGTATTTCAGCCTGCCGGATACCCATATCATTGAAGTCTGTGCATAACCCGTCGTACACCCCGTTTTTAAAATTGTAGATACTTTTTACGATCCTTACGTTTTTAGACGTGCTGTATTTTTTCTGCTCCCCTTCGAGGACGTCATTTTTAAAATATTCCTGTACGACAACGGCACCGCTTTTTTCACATTCAATATAGATCCCGTTCTTCATCCCGTTTTCGTATTCCGAAACGGACAATAAAACACCGTTGGGATAATAATTAAACCATTTACCGCTTTTCTTATCGCCGGTAAAATATCCATCCTGCTGCACGATACCATTTTCAGATACCGTAAAATGTTTAATTGCTTTTGCTGCATCTACTACCCGGATGACAGTATCAATTGCAGTTTCTGTATTTAATTCAGACTGCACGGGTGAAACAATATTTTGTGCAAACGAATCCTGCATGCAAATTACCCATGCAGCGGCAATAATTATTTTATTCATTTTCCTTTTCATTTGTATTTTCAGATGTATTCTTTTTTTCATTTTCCGGCTTTTTTATATCCGGCTCCCGCTCACCGCGGCAACATTCGTCGATTATGGATTTACACACCATACACTGCCCATGACCATGCACCCATATCACCTGGGTGAGCTGGCCGCAAAAGGGGCAAATCAGAATGTCTTTACCAATTTCCATTGCAGTAGAAATACGTATACCGCATTTCAAAAATATATTCTGTGCTTTACCTGCATATCAGGAAAAGATCACATGGGTACATTTAAAAAAAATCTGCAAACTCATAAGCCGGATTCTGTTTGAATTTCTATCATTTATCTGGTCCATGCGTCACCGCCTGGATCTTGCTGCCTACCCGCCGGAGATTAGAACGAGCAGTTCTTCTTTTACTCCGGCATATTTGGCATTGTAACCCGCAAGGTTTACCCGAAAGAAATGTTACCATCTCTTTCTGTGAGCTCTTACCTCACATTTTCACCTTTTCCGGACATCGCTGTCCGGTAGTTATTTTCTGTGGCACTTTCTGTCTGCCCTGCATTACTGCAAAACAGTCCCACCCGTTAGGTGGTGCGGCGCTCTGTGTTATCCGGACTTTCCTCAGTGCAGCAGAAAATCCTTGCGGATATTTGCTGTACCGCGATAGAACGGTTTGCAGAATTATATAAAGAACGATAATTATCTAACCGGATTCAGTTTAAAAAAATTTCCGTTGCGCCGAATCCGAACCGTGCATGGTAATCATTATTGAATGAATCGACCTCGGGATATTCTTTCAAAGCATTGCTGATTTCTGCTTTCAACACCCCCTTACCGAGGCCGTGCACTACATAAATCTTATGCAAGTTAAAGCGAATTGCCTTTTCAAGGAAATCCCGGAAGGCCCTTAACTGAAACCGAAGTATTTCACTGTTGTCGGTGAACTTCCTGCCGGGTGCCAGTTTTTCAATATGCAGATCAATAAAATCAGGCAATGCAGCCTTCATCAGAATTTCACTTTGTTTTTCGGGGCGCTTTTTATGTTCTGTAAATACCGGATCTTTTTTGAGCAGATTGGTTCTGTTTTCATTAACCGGATTTACCTCTGAGACAGATATCGTGAAAAAACCTTTTTCCTTAAAATCTCCTGCAGCAATCCGGCTGAAAAATTGTTTTGGTTTTAATCTGACCTCCTTCACATAGGTGTGTAGTTTTTCCGGATGTAATCCTGAAAAACGGAAACTGAATTTCCATAGAGGAGCATCATTCAACTGATCCGTTTTAAATTCGCCCAAACGGAAATTTCCTCCGGCGGAAATTTCATTTTGCATGTGCACCTTCACGATTGAACCTAACAAGTAA
>CAYTFT010000415.1:0-2450 GCA_964437155.1 uncultured Chitinophagales bacterium
CTCGCTCAATGATTTTCAGAAATTTAATCCTGCACGCGCAGGCGCATTCAATTCTGTATATCTCGGTAATCTCGGATCGCCGTATTATGATCCGTTTTTCACATTCAACCGTACACTCGGATTTGATTACGGTCGTCATGAGCGCGACTTGTATCTTACAGATATTGCAGAGGTGAATTATTACAGATGCAATGTCCCGTTTACGGATCTTTATTATGTCGCCGGCTCAAAGAGTGAACAATTATTTCACGTCCGCCATACGAGAAATATTGGTCCGGATGCAAATGTCGCCCTCGATTATCAGAAATTATCGAGCGAAGGATATTTTCAGCACATGCGGAATGATTATGATAATATTTCTTTAACGGGATGGTCTAAAACCAGGAATGAAAAATATTCCCTGTATGCAGCCGGTGTCCACGGGCATAATAAAAATGATGAGAATGGCGGCGTGAATAATGATACTGTTTTTGCATTTCCGCAGCCCGAACTTGCAGAAACATTCCGAACAGATGCATTTACGGAATGGAAGAACTGGCAGGGACAGTTGATCCAGCGGTTTCAATTGGGGAAAAATATTGATTATGCTGTAAATGACACCACAACAGCAACCTGGTTTTCTCCTGAATTTACATTCACGCATATTTTCGGTGCACATAATTACCGTTATCTTTTCGAGGATCCTGCATTGGATCAAACTTTTTATGGATATATCTATACAGATGCCGATACGTTACGCGATGAAAGTGATGTCGACGGATTTTATAACCGCATTGCATTCGCAAATACCAGAGAGAAATATTTCACGAAAGATTCAGCAATTGTTAACCCGTTTCAATGGGAATTATATTGTTTACAGCAATACCATGAAGTGAGCGATGGTGCCGGCGTTTCCTATCACAGAAATCTGATCACGGGTTTGCAGATGGTGCACGGTCAGTTGCTCGATTCATTACTCGGAGCAGGACTGCAATTCGGGTATGATGTAGTAACAGAAGAATATGACGGGAATTTTTCGTTGCTGCTGAACGGTTATTCTCTGGCGCCGGAAATACGCATTCGCTCGGCGAAAATTGCACCAAACCAGGTGCTTTCACATTATTACGGATTCGATGAACGGTGGGATTATTCTTTTGAAGATATACTATATAACGGAGTAGAATTTATAATCCATCTTCCGGGATACAAAACCGATATTGCTATTCAGCGTGCGAAGATCAAAAATTATGTTTTATACCGCGAGCAGATCGACGAAGGAACCGTAAGTCAGGTTGTATTTACCAATAATCTGCAACTCGGTGATTTCAGACTTAAAAATAAATTTGCTTTGCAGGATGCAGGTGGCCTTGGGAATGCATGTGACCTGCTTGCGAATATCACATGGTATTATCAGCAGTCAATGTTTAAGAAGGCGCTTTTTTTTCAGGCAGGTATCGATGCGTATTATCTTACGAATCCGGGATTGCGGTATGCATTTATTACAGGACAGTTTGATCCTTTGGGTTATATAGGTGATCCATCCTATTCATTCATGCAAGATCCCGTCGTGGATGTATTTATTAATTTCGATATCCGGACTTTGCGTTGCTTCGCAAAATTCGATAATGTAACACAGGGATTATTTTCATCCGGTTATTATGAAGCGCCGTATTATCCGATGCAGCCGCGCGGATTTAAACTCGGATTGAATTGGTTTCTATATTATTGAGCATGTGTTCGCATTGCGGCGACGGGTTTACGCACTGCGCGCAAAGATGCGAAGTCACAAAGACTGCCTTTCGGCCGGGTGTACAGAATCCAAATAAGGTACAACGAGATTAAGCCTCCTTCCTGAAAGAAAATCTAATTTCATCTTTCATCTTCTCCCTTCCCGAAGGAGAATCAAATTTCATCTTTCATTTTTCATCTTTCATCTTCTGCCTTCCCGAAGGAGAATCTAATTTCATTTTTCATCTTTCATCTTTCATCTACTGCCTGCCCGAACACGCAGTGGGCGGGGTGAATAAAATTTTTCTGATTTAAACCCATCAACACTTTAACACTCTACCACTAATTCATGAGTACAATTTTACCCTCCGGATATTCCAACCCTTCCAACCTTTAAAACCTTTCCAACCTTCCAACCCTTCCAACCTTTAAAACCTTTCCAACCTTCCAACCCTTCCAACCCTCTCACGTCTTCTGCTTCTGCTTCTTCGCAGCCGGAAACAAAACATTATTGAGAATTAATCTATAGCCGGCGGAATTCGGATGGAGTTCAAGTTCGGTAGGAGGGTCGCCGACGAAATGTTTATAATCTTCCGGGTCGTGGCCGCCATAAAATGTCCATGTGCCATAGCCATATTCACCGTGAATATAGCGTGCTTCGTTAGCCGATTTATTTTCTCCCATAATCAGTACGCTGCTTTTGATCAATTCTTTTCTGAATGCAGTTGTTTGCCCGTAAAACC
>CAYTFT010000416.1:0-2438 GCA_964437155.1 uncultured Chitinophagales bacterium
GGAGGAAGCAGGAACATTTGTTGTCGCGAATAAAGGAAAAATTGAAAATGTGCTGCATTATACTGTCGTGGATGAAAAATAATTCTATACTAAAATAATCTCAAAAATGGACACATCTGCAAATAAATACCCGAAAAATACAATTACGGGATTTACCTTATTATCTCCCGGAGCATTTTTTATTGCGCTTATGGGATTTTTTCTCACGTTCACGGATATTAATTGCAATGGCCAGAAACTGGATTCCGTTTCAGGTATAGAACTGGTGACGGGATACAAGCAGGAACTGGGGATAGACAAATCTGCAGAGACTCCGGAAACGGAACGATATGATCCGAATATTTTCGCATTGAATGCGTTTATTGCCGCTCTGCTCGGAATAATAATTTTTGCCATTAAAAAATTCAGAACCAATTATGCATTAACTACCCTCGTAGCCGTGATCGGATTTGTTTGCATGCTGATGCTGATGATCGACCTCAAAACAAAGCTCGCTAACGCACAAAAAAATAATTCCACACTCAATATCGACCTGAATATTGAATTCGAAATGAAAATCGGATACTGGATCGTCACCGCCTGTTTCCTCCTCGCCGCCGCATGGAATTTCCTCAAAATGCGGGAGGCGAACAGAAATATAAATGCTGAATTACCGGAGGAGGATTTTCAGGCAGATGAAAATTCAGTGTCCGAAAAAACATAAAGCAGCAAGAATCACCGGAACATTACAATAAAAAAGCGGAGACTAGCCCCGCTTTTTTTGTTGACCAAACCTATATAGAAGAAAGTTTATTCAGAATCCCCTGCGAATTACAAGCCCGACGGAGAATGGATGCAGTTCCGGTCCTTCGCCATCAGCAAACATGCTGTTGAGGTCGTAAGATGCATAGATATTAAAATCGCCGTAGCCGATAATAAAATCTGTTTCGTGACGGAAGGGTGCGAGATTGAAATCATCTTTTTCAATATCGGATTTACCATCAATTTTATGTTTTGTTTTTCCGCGCAGCATTAATCCCGGATCATACCCGAACATCACACGGAAACTTTTATCTGTCTCCCATGGCTTTGTTTCAAATCCGATCAGGAGTGGAATTGCAATATGCGTGGTGTTGAATTTATTTTTATCGTATTCCATTTCGGTTTCTGCTGTCATGGTAAGTGTATCCATATTCGGATAAATCGTGAAATCGCGGTCGTAGCGGAAATGGTGCCATTCCATATTCACCCCGTAATTGAAATTCATGTACCCGTGAAACATATTCACCCGTGAACGGAAAATGCCAACATTCACATCGAAACTTCCCCATCCATGGAGATCTTCCAGGTCGGAATAAGGTGCATCCACCTGTACTTTATGATCAGCATTGAAATAGGTATTATATCCCATGTCAAATAGCATCCACTCGGTATCGAAATTTTCCACGTAATGATCATCCACTTCCTCAGGCTCAGGAATTCTGCCGATCTGCACATCCACATCATCCCCGTCATTTTCCTCTTCCTTTACAATTAACCTCCATTTACCGATCGTAACCGATGTAGAATCGCCGGGTAAGGTATCGATCACCACACCTGCATGCTGCAGATTTTCCAGTTCATACTCGAGATCTTCAAGTTCATCGCGCAGGTCCTCATACACTTCTGTATCCGGGGATGCCTTCGCGGCTTCTTCCTTCACATCAGCAATTTCATCCTGTACATCTTCGATCTCTTCCCGTAGGTCCTCAGAGTCCCCCACGATCATTACACCGTTCTTTTTAATACCGGCATCATCGATCACAAACACGTCACCGTCCTCTGTTGTGATAGTAACCACATCTCCGTCGATACGCAATGTAGGAGGTGCAGGCGGCGCGGGTGGCGCAGGAGGAGCCGGCGGTATCTGTGCCATCAGCACAATTCCATTAATCAGAACTGCCGCAAGGATCATTAACTTTTTCATATAGTTCAATTTTATGGTTTAATTATTTGATTTTCTTCTGCTGTAATAATCGATTCCGAGCACATTTACCGAACGCACTTTAAATTTTTCTTCTCCGGAAGTATTATTTTGTTTTTTGAACGGATCAATATCATATTCAAGAATACCTTCCACTACCCGCTCCATGCCTGTCCCGATCGCAACAGCATCGTTCCACCAGTCCACCACGCTTGCATTATCGTTGAGTGAAATATTCGTATACTCTTTATCTTTTTTATTTGTATTGACTGCAACGTCATTTTGTTTTTCCCGCGGATGCAATTCCATTTCAAAATGAAAAGGCTCCTGCTCATGTGTGACACCCGACTGTGCAAAATCCCGGATTTCCTGTATTTCTAATGCATCGCGGCGGACATCCTTTTTATTTCCATCCGCTGCTCTTTGCAACGGTGCATGCTCATTCTTTCTGTTAACGGGCGTTTTATTATCTGCAAAATGTTTTTCTTCTTCTATT
>CAYTFT010000417.1:0-2437 GCA_964437155.1 uncultured Chitinophagales bacterium
CAAAATAGGACCTGAATATCAATGCAAATGCATCGAGGAGGTAGAGTTTTTTATCGTTGTTGCCTGACATATATTACCGGGTTTATGCAAAGATTAATATTTAAGATTTTTGAAAACAAATTGCCACAAAGACGCGAAGACAGAAAGGTACACAAAGAGTTCTTTGTGTACCTTGGAGTCCTTGGTGCCTTAGCGGCATTTGAATTCTTTTTGAAATTACAAATATATGCATCAGGAAAGTAGCGTTTTTTATCGTTGTTGCCTGACATATATTAACGGGTTATTGCTCGGGTCAATAATTTAAAAATTGGCTGATAACAATAAAATCCCCTGCCTGCAGCCAACTACCTAACAAGTTCTTCCCAAAACTCTGCAGCCCGTCTCGTATGCGGAATTACGATCGTTCCGCCGACAATATTTGCCACAGCAAAAATTTCGTAAACTTCTTCGGTTGTGAGTCCGAGTTCATGACATTTACCGAGATGATACCGGATACAATCATCACAGCGGAGCACCATGCTTGCCACGAGTCCGAGCATTTCCTTCGTTTTCGCCGGAAGCGCTCCTTCGGCATACGTATTTGTGTCGAGGTTGAACAGCCGGTTGATCACTTTATTCTGCTTGGAAAGTATAACCTCATTCATTTTTGAACGGTAGTCGTTAAATTCACTGATGAGTTCGCCCATATATTCGTTTTTGCCAAAGTTCTGTGTTACGTAAAGAAAATCAAAATACAGTTACAATATCCGGCGAAGGGATGCGTCATTAGATACTGTTTTGATGAAATGTGATATGCCTTCGGCGGAAATTGAGAAGGTTTCGCAAATCGATTATCTTTACAAACATAAAAACACAATAAAAATGGCAACTACAACTCCAGCAACACCTTCAAGGGGCGCAATTCCAGGATGGGCTATCGCCCTCATCGTAATCGGTATTCTTGTTTTTGGTATCGGCGGATGCGCCGTTAGTACACAGCGAAACATGGTTTCGTATGATGAGGCTGCAAACAAGCAATGGGCGGACGTGCAGAGTGCTTACCAGCGGAGAGCCGACCTTATTCCGAACCTTGTTGAAGTGGTAAAAGGATATGCGGAATTCGAACAGGAAACACTCACCAAAGTGATCGAGGCGAGGTCAAAGGCAACAAGTATTACCATTGATCCTGCGAATATTACTCCGGAGCAGTTGCAGCAATTTCAGTCGGCACAGGATAACCTTACCGGTGCTTTATCCAGATTACTTGTTACAATTGAGCGCTATCCTGATCTCAAAGCCAATCAGAATTATCTCGCTTTGCAATCACAACTGGAGGGCACAGAGAACAGAATTAACCGCTCACGCAATTTATATAATGAAAGTGTGCAGACATACAACACCTATATCCGGAAATTCCCGAATAGTTTCTTTGCCGGCATGTTTGGATTCCAGAAAAAAGCCATGTTCCAGGCACAGGAAGGATCTGAAAATGCGCCGAAAATTGACATGACCAAAAACTGAGATGGCCCGGGCGCAAAAATTTTTCTCCGCTGCTGAACAGCAGTCGATCATTAAAGCAATTCAGTCTGCCGAGTTAAAAACCTCTGGCGAAATAAAAGTGCATGTCGAAGAATCCTTCGGCGATGATGTGTTGTCGCGGACGGTTGACGTATTCAGAAAACTGAAAATGCATGAAACAGAATTGCGCAACGGAGTGCTGATTTATATCGCATTGAAGGACAGACAATTTGCCATTATTGGTGATGTTGGCATAAACGAAAAAGTGCCGGAGGATTTCTGGGATGTAATTAAAGACAAAATGCAGGAGGATTTTGCTGCCGGAAATTTTACAGATGGATTGAATAAGGCAATAGAAAGTGCAGGAAAAGCATTGGCGGAATTTTTTCCGCGCAGCGGGGAGGATAAAAATGAACTGAGCGATACACTTTCCTTTGAACAGGAGTGAAATTGTGAACATACATATCAGAATAAAACATTTTCTGCAGTACACATAAAATGCATTTTTATATAATAGATTATCTCTGCCGGTGAATATTGAAAATATAACAAATTGTATTTGAAAAGGAGTATTTCCATATGTATTTATTTTCTTGCTGTATTATGTACCTGCAATTTTATTTCGGCGCAATCCTTTCCGGATATGCCGAAGCGCCCGTCGCCACCACATCTGGTGAACGATCTTGCGGATGTGTTGAATACATCGGACGAGGAGTTGCTCGAAGCGAAACTGGTTGCGTACGACGACTCAACTTCTACGCAGATCGCTGTTGTGATTTTACATACAGTTGAGCCTTACGATATCGCAGAATATGCTTTTGAATTGGGAGCGCAATGGGGTGTAGGGCAGAAAGATCTCGACAATGGTGTTGTATTGCTTATTGCAGTGGATGATCATAATATGTTTATCGCAACAGGCTATGGCGTTGAGGAATTTATT
>CAYTFT010000418.1:0-2423 GCA_964437155.1 uncultured Chitinophagales bacterium
AGTGGCTCTTCCTCTAATTATTCGGTTGTGGAGATATTGAAAGGCGCTTCTCAGGAGAGTTTTTCGGATGAAACTGTCACCCTATTCCCTAACCCGACAGACGGCTCATTTACTGTTTCTCTGATTACCGGCAATTCTGAGACTATTTCCGGTGAAATAGCGCTATTAAATATGCTCGGCGAGGAGGTCTGGACCACTTCAATTGCAAATACCCTTTCCGGTTACGAAGCCCGTATTGAATTGCCATCCTCCATTCCTACGGGGGTATATGTTCTTCAAATTGCTACCGGAAAAAGGTTCTGGAAACAGGAACTGGTTGTTAAATGAAAAATTTTGCGAAAGCTCTGTTCTTTACAGCCCGACGTAGCTTTCATCAACCATAAAGTCCACCAGTTTATTAAAATCCCTGCTGTTGTTGTAATAAGCCTTTAGCTGCCGGTCGGCACCGGTTCCGTTATTCAGCATCCAGCGGACGTTTTCGAGTTCATTTCGGCTGCCGAGTTCATCCACCACATCATCCACAAAATCGAGGAATTCCAGCACCAGCGATTTTGTATCCACTTCCTCCTGCTTACCGAAATCAATAAGTTTCCCTTCGATACCGTATCTGGCGGCGCGCCATTTATTTTCCTGGATCAGGGCCTTATCATATGTTCTCCAGCCGATATTACTCTTCATCAGCTTGAATAATTTAGCTGTTATCGCCTGCATTAACGCAGCAAGGGCGAGGGTTTCGTCCACACGCAGCGGAATATCACAAATGCGGAATTCAATGGTGTTGAAATAAGGATGCACCCGAAGGTCCCACCAGATCTTTTTACCGTTATCGATACAATTCGTTTTTACCAGCAGGGCAACGAAATTGTCGAAATGACTTGCATCGTTGAACACGTCGGGGATGCCGGTGCGGGGGAACTTATCGAACACTTTTGTCCGGAAAGATTTAAACCCCGTATCACGACCCTCCCAGAAGGGCGAATTAGTAGACAAAGCGAAAATATGCGGAAGGAAATACCGGAGGGAATTCATCATAAATACAGCAACATCCCTTGAAGGCATCCCCACGTGCACGTGCAAACCGAAAATGAGGTTGCTGCGTGCAGCTTCCTGCATCTCATTCACGATCTCCTGATAGCGAGGGTGATTGGTAATGAGCTGCTCTTCCCATGCAGCAAAGGGATGCGTTCCGGCCGCAGCTATTTTCAGATTATCCTTTTCGGCAAGTTCGGCAATGATCCTCCGTAATTTAACTGCCTGACTCCGGGCATCAGCCATGTCTTTGCAAATGGTGGTTGCCACCTCTACCACGCTCTGGTGCATTTCGGCCTTGATATCAACGCCGTATTTCGCTCCATTTTCAATGATATTGTGCTTTCTGTGCGAAAGGTCCCGCGTCTCAGGATCGATGATCTGAAATTCCTCCTCTATACCCAGTGTAAAGTCTTTAAACATACTCATATGCTTCCGGCAGTTATTGTGATTTTCCTTTTTGGAAAACAGGTTGTGATGCTTGGTTATGGGCGATTCCGTTCACCGAATTGCGCATGTAAGTGCCCCAGGTAAGATTGTCGATACCCGGCTGATGCGTTACCGCTTTTTCGATTGCCATAAGGGCGGCGTGTTCCACCACCCATTCAAAATTTTCGGGTCCTACGGAGGGAAGGTCTGCATCCGGCGCGGGATTGCAGAAATCGATCGCATACGGAATTCCGTCTTTCACGGCCCATTCCACCGTATTGAAATCATATCCCAAAGCCTGATTCAGTGCCAATGTGTATATACGCACCGTTTCCAGCAATGCAGCGGGCGCTTCAGGTCCGTTCCAGGTATAGCGCAGATGGTGCGGATTGCGGGGTTCATAATACATGATATGCACGTACTTTCCGCCAAGACAATAGCATCTGAAATAATAATCGAATGTAACCTCACTTTGCAGGATCATCACATCCTCACCCGATTCGGCATATTTTGTAAAGAAATCCTCCATCGATTCGACCTTGTGGACGCCCCGCCAGCCTCCGCCATCATGTGGTTTCATGTAGGCCGGAAATCCAATATACCGGAAAATGCCTTCCCAGTCGAGCGGGTATTGCAGATTTCGGAATGAACTGGGCTTGGTGTTTTCAGGAAGGTCGTGGGAGGGAAGGAGCACCGTATTGGGGACAGGTATACCGATCTTTACTGCAAGCGCATTATTAAAGAATTTCTCATCGGCACTCCACCAGAAAGGATTATTCATTACCGCAACGCCACTGATCGCCGCATTCTTCATATAACTGCGGTAAAAAGGTGCATCGTGTGATATTCTGTCGAGAATAACGGCATATTCGGAAGTTTCACCCTGGATCACTTTATCAATTATCACCCGTTCGGCAATTATTCCGTCTATTTTTTTGCTGTTGATCCGTTCGATAAAAGCATTG
>CAYTFT010000419.1:0-2423 GCA_964437155.1 uncultured Chitinophagales bacterium
CAGCAGCCCAGTATGCAACATCTGATGCATAAAGGCCTGTTTCAATATCAACCGTATCACCATCGCCAACCAAATCTGCTACCTGACTCGGCAGTGTGTACGTTTCAGCAGGACCGACATTCCATATTGTTGCAAATGAATGGTGTGTTATGAAGAGGCAGAGAAAAAACAGTGTGTATCTGTTCATAAAATATATATAGATCAAGAATCAAACAGGGGAGATGCCTAAAGATAATCAGGTGATCCATAATACCAAATGATATTGATCAACCCGGCTCTGTAAAATAAAAATGCGATCAGGGGAATTGCACACGCTCTATACCTGACCGCATTTTTTAATGCGTGAATTAGCAAGGTCAAACCTTGGATTTTATTTTATCACGGAAATTTTTCGGGAAACGTTCTTCGTTCCGTTGATGATCCTGATAAAATATTCGCCGCTATATAAAGTCCTTGTATCAAAGTAAGCAATTGTGCTTCCTTGATAAATAGTAGTTCGTGCTACACGTTTTCCTGTGATATCATACAGTTCGATCTCTAAATTACTTTTATTGATATCATTCATCTGCACGGCAATAAATTCGCTGGCAGGATTCGGAAATACATTTATGCTGATATGCTGTGTATTGAAATCATTCACCGCAACCTCCGGGACATAAACCGTAACGGGTTCGGTGATGGCGGCAACTTTTGTCACGGAAGGAACTCCGTAAAATGTTGGTCCTACTGCATAGGGATATGCAGAATTCCAGCCGGCATCCACGGTGCAGAAATAGGCGTAGGTACCTTCTGGATATTCGGGTGTCACACAAAACCTTCCGTTATGTTCGTCGAGATAATCAGGTGTTGAGGGTGAGGTGGGAATATATTCGTAATCCTCCCTGAAATAGCCGAGCGGATACGTTACGCTGACAGGCGGGCCAGGCGTGACAACCGTTCCGTCTGCATATGTCGTGCGTTCCGTGATCGAGCGCAGCACATAACTTGATTGCATTCTGACGATGCCGCCGGTACCATCGGTATTTTTATATCCGTAGGCGCCGTAGATCGGAAATCCGTCATACGCAAAACCGATAAGCGGGCTATGTGCAATACTGTCGACTACATACAGGCCATCTGCAACATACAGATCGCAAATGGTTGAAATTACATTCAGGTCGAGATTGAATGCACTCGGATTCTGGTGATGATGATAATTGCCCATTGCAGGATGTCCTTTTGCACAATCGAAGCCGAGTCTTTCTCCAACAACAGCATCGCGGTTCCATACATTATCACCCATTCCGCCCAGCGGCCCTCCCGCAAGTGAACTGCTTGCATTTCTCCAGGAAACACCATCTCTGAAATCAAATAAAGCAACCCCGTCAATAAATACACCGATATTTCCGGGCGTTGTCGAAGAAGGCAAACCTGTGTTTTCAACAGGATTTCTCGGTATCTTAAAAATTGCATTCTGATTGGTGGCCAGAGAAGGATTGCCATCAAGAAATGGTCCGGTTACATAAGCGGGAATTCCTTTCGTGCGGATGTAGACATAATCGTCAGAATACAAAACGGTTTGCACATTGGCAGAATCATTATCATTGATCGGCGTGTAATTGCCGGCAATATAGTGGCGCCCTTTAATGCCGGTAGTATTGATCAGCCAGGAGGTAATTTCCGGACCGGTTTGGGCAAATGCAGTTATTGTAAGGGAAAATAAAACAACGAGCAAAGTGTATTTTTTCATTTTTCCTGGTTTTAGGATTTTGGGTTTGACGATGAAAGCAATGAAAGGTTTAACGTGATCCGGGTGGTGAAAATAAATATTTCGGATAGGAATAATTTGTATTAAAAAGAAATTGCCTGTCGGTTAAAGTTAAAAGAAATGCGGTAAGATCCACTTTTTCATTCGGGGATAAAAGGATGGGTGTTTGCAATGCGGGAGCAAGTGTTGGAGATGGGTGGATGCCGCCGCTATAATGATTGAGTACATCGCTTAATTTTTTAAACCGGCCGTCATGCATATAGGGTGCAGAAAATTCAATATTGCGCAAGGTAGGCACTTTAAATTTGAGGGAATCAGATGGATTCAGGGTGATGCGCATTCTGCCGGTATCATGGAGGGAAGTATCAGGGACGAGTCCGTTATTTTCAAACCTGTAATTCGTGAACAACGGTTCTGTATGGCAGGAAGCACAGCTCTTTTTAAACAGAAGATATCCGTTTTCCTCCTGTGGTGAAAATGCTGCTTCACCACGCATAACACTGTCATATTTTGCATCACTGCTGATCAATGTGAGCATAAATTGCGCAATGGCACGCAAAGTATTTTCACCTGTTATTATACTATCGCCGAACGCACCATAAAACAGGTGCGGATACAGTTTTGTACCTTGTAATTTTTTCACCACTTCTGCAATGGATGCATCCATCTCCACCGG
>CAYTFT010000420.1:0-2421 GCA_964437155.1 uncultured Chitinophagales bacterium
TCGAAAATTAAAGCCCCCTTCGGGGGTTGGGGGCCGGTGAAAATGTGATAATGTGTAAATGTACCAATGAAACAACCGTATCACCCTCCGGAGCGACAGAGCGAGGAGTGAGAGAAACGAACGATGTGGCAATCTTTAATTAATGAGGATAAATCCAAATAAGTAAATAAAAATAAAAAAACATTTCCATCGGAAATTAAACCTTGAATCTATAATCTCCAATCACCGATACCTGATACCTGATACCTGATACTTTAAGCTTTAAGCCAGTTCTATGATACAATTAAACATTCTATCCGACTTCATCGCATCCCTGGACAACTGGGATATTATTTACATCATTTTACTTGCCGCCTTTTTAGGTGTGGAAGTGATCAGTAATGTGCCGGCAATTTTGCATACACCTTTAATGAGCGGGGCCAATGCCATTCACGGCGTGGTGATCATCGGTTCCATCATTGTGATGGGCCATGCAGAAAGCACACTGGCACTGGTGCTGGGATTTCTGGCCGTAATTCTGGGAACCCTCAATGTTGTCGGCGGATTTGTGGTGACGAACAGGATGTTGCAGATGTTTAAGAAGAAAAAATAAATAATTAGCAAATTGGATAATTAGCAAATTAGCAAATGCAACCTCCTCCGTAGGGTCATTGCGAGGGCTGCGCTCTTCAGCAGTCCGTGGCAATCTTTAGTTGATGAGGATAAAATATAAATTAAAAACAATCTAAAAGCCTTCCCTACGACAGATGTACGCTACTCTGGAATCGGGATCAAAAAAAATTGCTAATTAGCAAATTAGCTAATTAAATTACGATCTTAAAGACACAAACCATTAAATAAAACAGAAAAACATTTTCAAAAAATAAATCAAATCTCATTTCTCATTTTTCATCTCTCATATCCAATATGTCCAATCTCGAAATACTAAAAATCTGTTATCTCCTGGGAAGTTTATCTTTCATTGTCGGATTAAAAATGCTGGCAAAACCTGATTCAGCGAAAAAAGGAAATCTGTTTGCTGCTGTCGGAATGGCGATCGCCATTTTCGGAACGATATTCCTGCATCAGAATAAAGCAGGCGAAAGCATCGGCAACCTGCCATGGATTTTCGGTGGTATTGCCATCGGGACAATTGTTGGCTACCTCGCCGCCATGAAGGTGAAGATGACACAGATGCCACAGATGGTGTCGCTGTTTAACGGAATGGGTGGCGCCTGTGCCGCATTGATCGGGATCGTTGAAATGAATACACATTCTCCGGAAGATTTCGGGGAGCGATTTATTATTTTCCTCGGACTGATGATCGGCAGTATTTCTTTCGCAGGCAGTATGATCGCCTACGGAAAACTCGAAGGAAAAATAAAGGATATCGGCAGTAAAATTCAGCAGGTATTTAACAACACATTCATTTTTGCAATTCTTGCGCTCGTTGTCTATGCTTCCATGAACACTGAATTCATGGGCAGCAATGTGATCTGGGTGATCTTCGGCGCATCATTATTATATGGTATATTATTCGTGATGCCGATCGGTGGTGCCGATATGCCGGTAGTTATTTCATTACTTAACTCATTTACCGGTGTTGCCGCTGCCTTCGGCGGATTTATTTATCAGAACCAGGTGATGCTTACCGGCGGTATTCTCGTCGGTTCTGCAGGTACCATCCTCACCGTATTAATGTGTAATGCGATGAACCGCTCTTTATGGAACGTGATCATCGGCGCATTCAGCGGAGGCGCATCAAGCGGAAAATCCACAGAAGGTTTATCCATCCGCGAGATCGGTGTTACCGACACTGCCATTTTATGTGCGTATGCACAAAAGGTGACCATTATTCCCGGATACGGATTGGCGGTTGCACAGGCACAGCATGTTTGCCATGAATTTGAAAAAGCGCTCGAAGAAAAAGGTGTTGAAGTGAATTTCGCCATTCATCCGGTTGCGGGCCGCATGCCCGGACATATGAATGTGTTGCTTGCAGAAGCAGATGTGCCTTACGATAAATTAAAAGAAATGGAAGACATCAATCCGCAATTACCGAATACCGATGTAGTGATCGTGATCGGCGCCAATGATGTTGTCAATCCCGCTGCAGAAACAGATACCACCTCTCCTATTTACGGCATGCCGATCATCAAGGCAAATACCGCCAAAAATATCATCGTGATGAAACGTTCCATGGCAAAAGGTTATGCCGGTATCGAAAATGAATTATTCTACGATTCAAAAACACGTATGTTGTTCGGCGATGCAAAAGCAACACTCGAAAAACTTATCGCTGAGGTGAAGAATGTTTGATGTTGAAAGTTTAAAGTTGAAGGTTTAAGGTTGAAGGTTTCGCTAAGAAAATGATTTCCCTTTATCCCAAGCTTCGTTAGAAGCCTCTGCGCCCTCTGCTCCTCCTCAAACATTATTCAATCC
>CAYTFT010000421.1:0-2406 GCA_964437155.1 uncultured Chitinophagales bacterium
TGCGATCGCCACGTATATTATTGTGGGCGTTGCAGGTGTTGCCGCTTCCTTTTATTTACTCTGGCTGCTGTTTAACGTTTAACGGCTTCCTTTTTAATTCGTTCTGCAGAGTTGTCAATATACGACCGCAGCTTCCTGAAAAATTTTGTTCGCACTTTTTCTGATGACCCGCTGATAAGTGTCGATTTATTTATGATCCGTCGCATCCATGTTTCCGCATGCGCAGAATAGGTCTCATTCATCGTGGACATTGCATGAAAGGTCATGTGGCTCAGAAATGTTGTCTTCCGTTCATTACCAATGGCTATAACAGTATTATTTCCAAGCAACACATCGCTGTGGTATAAATGAAAGGATGCGTATTGCTGCTTTGATTTATCGCCGGGTTTTAATTTATGACTGCATTCCGCCATTTGTTCAACAAGATTGATTAATTGATGCAGATCATGGATAATATTGAGTGCGTCCTCGTGATTTTTGAAATAACCGAAGTCCACATAATATTCGAGTTGCATCAGCGATGTCAATAAAATATCTTCCTGCCAGATCTCTTCACTCGGGATCATCATATACCCTTCATGGATCTTTTTGGAAAGCTTCACAAGATCTCTGTCAACATCATTTTCATCATAAAAATCTTTAAACCCGGGAATACCATTAATGGCATGCATCCAGAAATGCATTTTGAAAATGGCAAGGTGTTCAAATCCGAAATGGTAAAATAGAGGCGCATCTATTGCACCGTAAATGATCTTTCTGTCCTCAAAGTCGAGTAACCCATCCGTAGTTTTATAAAGAGCCTCCAGATGGTTGTAAAATACTTCCCGTTTTGGCTCCGGCGGAAGGTATTTAAAAGTGACAAGACCGGGTGTCTCCTCCGTGAAATGTGAAATCGGAATCTTGTAATGATTGCACAGGATCACCGCCTCATCAATACTCATGGCTGTTTCGCCCCGCATGCGCCTGTAGGCACTGTCCTGGCTCAGTTTCAGTATTTGCGTAAGTTCATCGGCAAGGGAAATGTTCGGGGGTAAAGACTGCTTTAGCTTCTGAATAAAATTCAGTTGTTGAGGGTTCTCCATATGTGGCTGTTCAGGTTCGATGCAATTTGATAAATTATAAGGAATTTTCCAATAATATATCCATTAATCGAAAGCGGATGGAAGGCGCCGGCAAGCAATTAAACTTCCGGGAGGCGAAGCTGGAAGGCCGTGAAAATAATAGGGCGCCACACCCCTGGGGCGCAGCGCCTTTTCTTACTTGAACGTCTCTGCGACAAGACAGCACTAAAACGCACCTGATCGTTAAATATTGTACGGTGTTTTTTATTTGTGTATAATTTGATCACTGCCATCCGTTACGAATCATTACATTTACATCGCAATACGGGTTGATGCACCCCAACCTGGGGAGGCATCCGAAGAGGGAATCCGGTGTGAATCCGGGGCAGTCCCCACTGCTGTAATTCCGACGCCAACAGGCGTAAAACTTTTGATAGATCAGTTGCCACTGAACAGATGTATGAACGGGAAGGCATATCAAAAGGCGGAAGAGCCAGAAGACCTGCCGGTAATTGCACGATCTGAATCTTTGGGGCAAAGATTCGTGATGCATTCAGATGCATTTCTGATTACATTATTGTCAGCCTCATTATTTATTTAACCAATTAAAATTTTTTACCATGAGGAAAATTCTGTACTCCATTCCGGTAATGCTGATCGCAACCGGCATTCTTGCACAAACAACCGTAAAGAGGGCCCTTGTCCTCAACGAGGGTTATTTTGATTACGCGACAAACGAGGTCATCACACCGGTTTCCGTTGGCGCGTATGATCCGGTAAGTCAAACCTATACGATGATCGATGAAATTGAGGGCGCAAGGTTTGCTTCGGATATTGTGATCGACGGAGATTATTATTATGTGGCCGCTGATCATGCATTGCTGAAATATGACCGGTATACTGATGCATTATTAAATACAATTGATGTGGAAGGAATTCGTAAGATAGCTGTTGACGATGCTTATCTCGTGGTAACACGCGGCGAATATCTGGTTCCGCTGGACGCATATATTCAAGTGTATGATAAAAATTCACTGGAATTGTTATTCGCAATCGATAATACGGAACTGAATTATTCTACGGAAGGTGTAAAAATCAGCGACGGTATTGCTTATGTTGCCGTAAATAACGGATTTGATTTTGGCAATGAAGTCGGGATGATCGCAACGATTGACCTTGCTGATCAATCATTGACCGCATTAATTGATCTGGGAGCAGATGGTATTAATCCGGATAACCTGATGATGGATGGCGATAATATTTACACATTGAATAATAAGGATTTTACCGGCAGCTCGGTTTCCGCTTATAAAATTTCAACCGGCGACCTCACTACAACCAACCT
>CAYTFT010000422.1:0-2391 GCA_964437155.1 uncultured Chitinophagales bacterium
AAAATTATTTTGATCAGAAAATACATAACGGCAATTCGATCCTGCGGGCGATCTATTATCCGCCTATTACACAGGAACCGGCTTCTGCGATACGCGCCGAACAACACGAGGATATCAACCTCATTACGCTGCTGGTAGGTGCCAGTGCCGATGGATTGGAAGTAATGGATACTGCCGGCAACTGGGTGGCCGTGAAAACCGCCCCTACTGAAATTGTTGTCAATGTGGGTGATATGCTGCAGCGCCTCACCAACAACGTGCTGCGGTCCACTACACACCGGGTTGTGAACCCTCCGCGGGAAAAATGGCATACGCCGCGTTTCTCCATCCCCTTCTTCCTGCATCCGAAATCAGGAATGGACCTTACATGCCTGCAATCCTGCGTAGCAGAAGGTAACCGACCGGAATATGAACCCATAACCGCCGGTGCCTATCTGGATGAAAGGCTGCGGGAGATCGGACTTAAAAAATAAGCTTTTAACGTTAAGGGTTTGTGCAGACTTCAGGAGCTTTTCGGAAGTACTAGCCCCGGAGTATCCTGTTTTTTTGACCGTAAGTTGAGGGAATACAGGAATAAAATCACTTAACAACCCGATTTCGTCCCAATTTCTCTTAATTTTGTTCTGCTCAATTACATTCATTCACCTATAACGCAAAAGAATTTATGAAAAAAGTATTTTTCCTCATGGTATCCTTTGCCTGCCTATCAAACATCTTTGGTCAGGAAGGTCTGAGGGTTGGTTTGCACGGTGGTTTTACCAGCGCAACCATTGCCAATCAGAATAATTATGGTTACACAGAACTCGACTATCTGCGCACGTTCGGTGGTGCCGGTGGATTGCTTGTCGGCTATAATTTTAACGAGAACTGGGGTGGCCAGGTTGAATTAAATTACGCGCATACCGGTCAGGATTATAAAGATATTGTCAGAGATTTCGGACCGCTTGACGAAAATGACAAGCAGATTAAGATAGATACTTATCGCTATATCGATCTGAATTATTTTATGCTGCCGATGATGCTTTCTTTCCAGTCTACAAAAGAGAAAAAAGATGTTGTTGAGTTTTATGGCGCATTCGGACCGGCACTTGGATTTTTACTTTCTGCATCACAATCGTATGAAGCAGATACATCGTATACAAATACGGTAGTTCCGCTGGATTATTCCGTTGTTCCCGAATCACATATACCTGAATTTGCAGCAACATCTGCTGTAGAGGATGCAAAGGAATATTTTTCAGGCATTGATTTCGGATTTCAACTCGAAGCCGGTTTGAATATTTACGCAACAGATAATATTGTTTTTACTCCTGCAGTAAAATCGTATTACGGATTAACGGATATTAATTCAAAACCAACGCGTGAAAGTGTTGTGGCGAATTATACTTATCAGGGCGCATCGCATAACTTCTTCTTCGGTTTATTTGTTGGCGCACATATTTTATTGGGCGGCGATTAATTGATTCCGCAGTACAAATAAAAAGATCCTGTCGAAACCGGCAGGATCTTTTTATTTGTAAGTATTTAAATGCTTATTCTACAACAATACTTCTGCTCACGGTTTTCCCGTCAGCCTCAATATTGATCTGATAAACGCCTTCTGCTAATGCATGCACATCAACCGGAACGGTGATATTGCCGGCAGAGTTGCCGATATTTTTTGTGTATACCGTCTGACCCGTAATATTACAGAGTGTGATCATCAGGTCACCAACAGATTCCGTATTCATCTGAATACTGAACTGATCATTTGCCGGATTCGGATAAATGCTCAATGTATTCAGCGGTGATTTATCTCCGATACCGGAACATATTTTCACTTCAACATCAACAGGAACCCTGGTGCTTCCGCAGCTGAAAATATTTTCACCCGTTACATGCCAGTCGTAAAAATAATACCAGCGTGTTTCATCATAACTGGTACCGGTAATACTTGTAACACCGGAAATTTCGTAAGGATAACTGGTGCCGGCATCACTTCTTTTTAATTTGGGTGAAATATCGCCAAACGTTGCAGTGTTCGTAGCATCGTTTGTTCCTAAATGATAATTTACACCCGGTGTGATATCAAAATTCAGATCTATCACACTCGTGCCTGCAGGAATATCTGCATCAACAGATTGTAAAACAGCATCTGTTGCATCTCTTAATTCAATTGTTCTTAATCCTGCATAATCCGTAAATACTTTCACCGATTTAAGTGACATATCACTCAATGCATCAAATACCATATATCCGTTATACGCGCCGCTGTAATCGGAACCTTCATGTACCGCTTCACCAACATAGGTATCAATTGCCATTGCAAGTTCATTAACATTCTCCGCATAAAAGGTTGTATTTTCAAAAAAATCTGCAGTTGTAAATGTTGATCTTGTGCCTAAGAACGTT
>CAYTFT010000423.1:0-2391 GCA_964437155.1 uncultured Chitinophagales bacterium
TGTTACGGTAACACCATCATCGATCAGTCCGTCGCAATCATCATCCACACCATTTCAAATCTCAGTTGCTCCTGGTTGAATAGCAGCTTTCGCATCATTACAATCTGTTCCGGAGAGAACATATCCTGCCGGCGGACTGCAAGCCGTAATTGTTGTTGCCGGATCTCCGTATCCGTCACCGTCATCATCAGCATAATACGTTATGCCTGCTCCTGCCAGCGAAACATCCAGCGAAAATGTTCCTTCGTTGGTGCTGTAACCTTCACAGACTATGTAATAAATCGTACCGGCGGTAACAGCATAATTAAGCGAAGATAAAAGTCCCACACAGGAAGGTCCGTTATCATCATTAAAAGCAATATCAGTTCCTGCTGCATTTTGCAGATGCAGATAAGAATCAGTCAGGGTTCCGCCGCCGCACATGCTGACCGTGAGTGTCCCTGAACAATCCGGGATCAATTTATAATACACATCTGCTGATGGCTGTCCGGTATTATGTGTCCAGCAGTTGGCAAACAGATTATTATTCGTTGTGGAATATGGCAATGCCGGAATATTAATGGCAGTGGCGAGAAGATCTCCTACCGGTCCGCCGCCGGAAACATTCACGGTATAATCATGTGTTTCGCCATAGGTATATGTTGTGCAGGATGTGGTCAGACTTTGTGCAGTTGCATATACCAATCGTAAACGCATACGGTGATTTCCTGCAGCAGCGCCGCAGGGCAGTGAGATATTTCCGGTTGTAGTATACCCGAATGGTCCGGAACCGCCGATAAATTCACCTGCATCGCCAAAGCTTCCGTTATTATTAAGATCGATCCACCATCCCAAATATTCACTGGAAGGATAATCGGTGGTGACTGTATACGGATAAACGGTGCCGGCGCTCATCGGCACAACGATCCCCGTGTAATCTGCGTATCCGGTTCCGCCGGTGCAGCCGGTTGCTATCTGATTGAGGGTTGAAACACTCACATTCTGAATATTATCGCCGGCTGCACAGCCGGAGGTATAGAGGGTTGAGCAATAAACCTGTGCCTGCACCCGTCCGGTAAAGCCAGTAAAGAGTATAAGCGTAGAAAAGACAATGCGGCTGAAACTGAAAAACTGTTTGGAAGTAATCATATGGCTTTTTTAAATGAGGAGAAAAGGATTTTACACGTCTGGTAAATAATGACCGGGAAATTAATCTCTTAAAAATACGAAACCGTGCATGGTTTTGCAAAGTGATTTTGGTCAGAAATTTATCAACCGTTTTCCTCGCTTCGCATTTTCGGATTCCGTTCGAAATCTGCACCTTTGGGGGCGGATGAAGCACAGGCGAATGAGTCGGGTAAATAATTGCGTCGTAATACAAACTTCAGGTGATGAAGATTACAATTTCAGGATGCACCCCGGAAATTCAACCCGGTTACGAAAATCACTCTTCTGCCTGACACTTTCATTTTACATTTTTCATCTTTCATTCGCCCAATCCTCCCTCTCCGGAACCATCACAGATGCTGATACAAAAGAGCCCTTATTCGGTGTAAATATCATCCTCACCGGTACAAGTCTGGGCGCCTCATCGGATTTTGACGGGACTTACACCATCACGAATATCCCGCCCGGCGAATACAATGTCCAGTTCACCTATATCGGATATGAAAAAAATCTGTACACTGCCATAAAATTTTCTGCGGATGAAAAGAAGAAAATGGATGTGGTGATGCATTCTACCATGCTGACATTTGATGAAGCCGTAATAGTGCACGGTGAAAAACCTCTGGTGGATGTTGAGGATGCTAAAACAGGATCGACGCTCACCGACAAAGAACTGGAATTACAACCGGTGCGGCAGATTCAGTCCGTGGTAAATATGCAAACAGGAGTCGTGCAGTCCGCCGATGGTGTACATATCCGCGGCGGAAGAAGCTACGAAACCGGATTTTATATTGATGATGTTTCGGCACGAGATCCATTGAGCGGAACCGGGTTCGGAATTGATATCGGCACCAATAGTATTTCCAAAGTAGATGTTACCACGGGTGGTGCAGGTGTTGAATTCGGGAACGCCACCGCAGGCATTGTCAATACACAAACAAAATCGGGAGAAGAAACTTTTGAATTCAACGCAGGATATAAGCGCGATAATTTCGGATTCAATAAAAATGATGCAAGCTGCTGGAACCAGCAGGTGATGGAAATGGGAATGGGCGGACCGCTTGCATTGAAAAAGAAACTGACATTTTATTCCACATTGAAAACAAATTTCAGTGATACGTATATCCGTAATCCTGCTGAACATGTAACTTCTTCTTTATATCCTGATTCGATCTGGTCACCGTTTGAAGACAACCGGTGGGCAGGCATGCTGAAACTGGATTATAAATTATCCTCAACGCAAAA
>CAYTFT010000424.1:0-2390 GCA_964437155.1 uncultured Chitinophagales bacterium
TCATTGCATCTGCATCAGGTGCATTTGCATCGAGGGAAGTTCCCGGTTCTTCATCCTGCATCCAGATCGCATGTACGCAACCGCCGACAACTCTGTCGTAAGCGAAAGCATATACACTTTCCTGATTTTCATGAGCAGTGTAGGTCATGTTCACCGGAGCGGACCATGAAGCACCATTATCATCAGAATAAGTACCGAAAATATCGCGGAAAGATTGTGCCTCAGCAACGGTAGGATCATCAAAATAATCGGTCCATTCGATAGGCATTGTATACATCAGGTAAATGCGGCCGGTTGCCTCATCAATTGCTGCGTTTGCCATTGAAGTAAAGGTAACACCGTCATACATACCGAGGTCCTGTCCGATACCGTCAAAAGGATCACCTGAATCATCCCAGTCAATAAGAAGATCAATCCATGTAGGAGAAGCTTCAGCCATTGTGGAGTTCCAGTACCATAAACCATAGATACTTGGGAAATAGCTCCATCCTTCAGTTGCCGGATCATCGTCGAGTAACCAGTAGTAACCTGACCATACATGCACAACGCCTGCATCATCAATAACCATTTCATGGAAACCGTCAGTAGTTTCAACTGTGTCGGCAATACCATCGGCATTGACATCAGAGATCTGATCAAGATCGCCCTGATAGTTACAGAATCCTGTAGAAATAATAGTTGTTGATGTCCATGTCCCCGGATCTCCGTTGGAAGTAGAACTCAGTAATTTAAGATCTGACCATGAAGTTCCGTATAATACATATACTGTAGAACCAAATACACCGATCTGATATGAATCAGCTGAAAGTGCATTGATACAGTTTAAACTGTCAAGGAAAGGTAATTCATAATTACTTACTGTGTAGGTAGCTCCTCCATCATCTGACCTGGAAAAGGTGATTGCGGTCGGAGGGTTTGCATTGGCGCTGACAACATAGATATCATCAGTTCCTGCAGGGCAATAAGCACGTGGCCATAAACCGAAATGCAATTGGGAAACTCCAAGTTCGGTCCATGTTCCGGCGCCGATTGCATCATTTCCAAATGCACGGATATTGGCTCCATCGTGAGAAAAAACAACCTCATGGTCGTCATTTACCGTAATAAGATCACCAAATCCGCAACGAACTGCCTCAACTCTTGCAGTTGGAGCAGCACCCCAGGAGGTACCGTCGTTGTGGTTAAAGAACATACCGCGATCAGCCCATGAACCATCAATTAATGTTGAACCTGTCCAGATAGCTGAAATGGAACCGTCTTCGTAAACTCTTACGCGGTCATAAGCAGCACTGTTGGTTTGCAGAGGGTAACCTGTTGTTCCAACAGTTTCACCCGTGCGCACGCCGGTTTTTGCATAAAAAGTATTGGTGTTGATCGGGGTTCCGGTGCCATTATCCTTTGCAGCCGGATTAAAGGGAACAGCTTTGGCGTTTTTGAATTTGGCCATCATTTCTGCGTGGTTGTGTGTAGTCGCCTGAATGGCTGACTGTGCATACATACTCACGGCAAGAAATCCTGTTGCTAACGTTAGTATTAATTTTCTCATAGCTAAAAATTTTCGTTAAAAAGACAATTTTTGTAAAGATATAAAGTTATATGAAATTTCAGTAAAAACGCAGAAATTCCTTGCTTTCCTGTTGCCGGAAAGAAAATCTGACCCTATTATGACGGCCTCCGGTTGCTGCAGCGACAGCGTCCCCGGGCCGGAATTACAATAAGGCAGGAGCCCGGGTGATTTTCCCCTCACGGGAAAACAGTTTCCTCTGGTATCCAATGATCGGATTTTAAATTGCCCGGATATTATTCGCAGGTCACCAGCGCATGCATGTTTTATTGCATAACACAAACGACAGGATCAACCCGATTTCATTTCTTTTAAATTGATAAGGCTGCAGATTTTCAGGAAAGGTATTCCTGAATCGGTGCAATTTGGTTTTATTACTATCCGGTTGAATTTCTCCGGAACGGCAAATTAAATCAAGTGATACTATAATGTTTTTCCATTTGAAGGCCACCATTTCCTAAAGTATGTTTCACGGCATCTGCAACCATCCGGTGGTACTGTGTGGATAAGTTTACAATGATATCCTTGAGCAGGGTATCGTTTGCAATAAAAAACACCGCATCCTCTTTCCTGTGGATTTGCAGAATCGCAGAAAGGGGATGAAAATAATTGCCTGTATGTACTCGATAAGGATAGAGAGAGATACAAATACATTTAAAAAAACTGCCCGGCAACAAATGATTTTTTACAGGTTGAAAGGCAAATAAATTTTACCAGCCGCGAAAGAGGGAGAAATAATGCAACGGGTTCGGGAAAAAAAAAAAAAAAAAAAAAGGAGATCATTGCTGATCCCCTTAATTTTTTAAAGCGGTTTGCTTATTAAGCG
>CAYTFT010000425.1:0-2384 GCA_964437155.1 uncultured Chitinophagales bacterium
GTTTACTGGTCATCTGTGCATTGGAATGGATCTGTGTATTTTCAAATCGTTGTTCCTGAATTTTGCGTGCGGCAATAACACGTTCTCTTATCCTTTCACTTTTTTCGCCATCGAAGGTGGAAGATAATTCTTTAATATCGACCGGCACCACTTCTACATGCAGATCTATCCTGTCCATGAGCGGACCGGAAATTCTATTGAGATATTTCTGCACCACGCCCGGCGCACAAACACATTCTTTCTCGGGATGATTAAAATAACCGCAGGGGCATGGATTCATTGCTGCGAGCAACATAAAATTTGCGGGATATTCGACAGAAAATTTCGCGCGGGAAATTGTTACACGTCTTTCTTCCATGGGTTGCCGCAATACTTCCAGTGCATTGCGTTTAAATTCCGGTAATTCATCCAGAAATAATACGCCGTTATGTGCAAATGAAATTTCACCGGGCTGGGCATTATTTCCTCCTCCCACTAATGCAACATCACTCACTGTATGGTGCGGGTTGCGGAAAGGGCGTGCATATAACAGCGAAGAATTCACCGGTAGTTTACCCGCCACTGAATGTATCTTTGTTGTTTCAAGCGCTTCGTATAAGCTTAACGGCGGAAGGATCCCCGGCAACCGCTTTGCGAGCATTGTTTTTCCCGCTCCCGGTGGTCCTATCAATATAGCGTTATGTCCGCCCGCAGCTGTAATTTCCAGCGCACGTTTTATGTTTTCCTGTCCCTTTACATCACAAAAATCAAGATCTCCGATACCGGTCTGACTATAAAATTCTTCCCGTGTATTTACGATGGTTTGTTCAAGATCTTTTTCGCCGCTGAGAAATTCCACAACATCATTAATATGTTCTACGCCATACACTTTAAGTTCACTTACGATCGCTGCTTCACGTGCGTTGAGTTTCGGAAGAATAAAACCTTTAAATCCTTCCTTCCGTGCCTGGATCGAAATGGGTAATGCGCCTTTAATGGGTTTAATAGTTCCATCGAGCGACAATTCGCCCATAATAATATATTCTCCGAGTTTTTCAAATGGTATTTGTCCGGAAGAAGCGAGAATACCGATTGCTATGGACAGGTCGTAACTGGTGCCTTCCTTGCGGACATCTGCCGGTGATAAGTTCACAACGATTTTAGTGCGGGGCATTTTAAAATCGTTTTGCTTCATCGCTGTTTCCACGCGATGCCAGCTTTCCCGCACGGCATTATCGGGAAGGCCCACCATAAAATATTTGAATTCGCTGCCACCGCCGGTAGCAGATACATTTACTTCAATTGTAACGGTAAATGCGTTTACGCCATGCACAGCACTGCCGTAAGTTTTTACTAATTGCGTCATTTGTTTTTATTTTGGATAAACAATAAATAGAAGACATTGGAAGGGAGATTTCTGCAGGATTATTTTAAGGGATCATATAACCATAATGAATATTTTAGGGAGAATATTTTTATGTTCAATCGAATCCCCATTCGGTGCCGCTCATCATTGCTGCGATGGTGACCCAGCTGCCATTTTTGCGGACCATCAGCCAGTAATCTTTATCTGTAGACAGGAGCCATTCTTTTTCAGCGACATCTGTTGTGCGGTACATAACAGTGAATTTAGATGTTACAAAGTTTTCTGCAGCAGCGGCATCAGAAAATTCGATAGATAATTCGTATAAAGGTCTTTCGGTATTTTTATTATTCTGTGGTGTATCGAATTTATAATTCACGGATTTAACAGCAGTACCGGAGATATTTTCTTTGAAGGAAGTATATAAATAACCAAAGGTGATATCGCGTTCCATTTTTGCAGTATCTCTTTTGGTTTGAAAATCTTGCACGCTCAGTCCGATATGGATATTTACAACAGGTTCCGGTAAATAAGCAGTTGCATCATCCATGGAGATCGTTTGTGCCGAACCGGTTGTTAAACAGCGGATAATGCAGATCAGGATCAGGAATTTTCTCATACGCAGGATTACCTGGTCAAATATAAGAAACCTGTAATATTTTAATACCGGGGGTAGGTTAATGGGAATGATACATGCAGACAGGGATGTCACAGAATGCGGGGGAATAATTTTAGAAATAAAAAAACCCGCAGGATTTCTCCAGCGGGTTTTTATAAACTTGGCAACGACATACTCTCCCGGATTTTACTCAAGTACCATCTGCGCTGTGGGGCTTAACTTCTCTGTTCGGAATGGGAAGAGGTGGACACCCACGCTATAGTCACCAAAGACTCTTTAACGGAGCAGGAAAAAGATCCTGCGTTCGTCCTGAATAAGTTTGACAGGTTGTTGAGTTGCAATTAATTAATAAAAAAAGTGAAAGCTTACGGGTAATTAGTACTGCTCGGCTTTGCCATTACTGACTTTACACCTGCAGCCTAT
>CAYTFT010000426.1:0-2381 GCA_964437155.1 uncultured Chitinophagales bacterium
AAGATGACAGAACTCCGGGACATTGAATTACATCTCTCCACGGCAAGCGAAAACGCAAAATCCTCTTCCCGCATGATGCTCATCATTGCATCTTCCGCTTTATTATTCGGATTGGTATTTATGGGTATCATCCTGATCGATATCAACAGAAGTAATAAATTCAGACGTCAGTTGATCGAAGCAAGAGAGCAGGCAGAATACCATGCGAAAGCAAAGGAAGAATTTCTCGCAAATATGAGTCACGAGATCCGCACGCCGCTCAATGCAATTATCGGATTTTCAGAGCAACTCGAATCCACACCGTTGCAATCTGCACAACGGAAATATATCCGCGCCGTTTCCAATGCAGGATCTCATTTATTGAATACGGTAAATGATATTCTGGATCTTTCAAAAATTGAAGCCGGTAAACTTGCAGTTGACGAATTACCCTTCAGCATGAATGAGGTGATAGATGAAGTATGTTCAATACTTGAGATCAAGGCGCAGGAAAAAGGATTATTACTCGAAGCCGATCTCGATGAAGCCGGCAATGAACTGGCTGTAGGCGATGCATTTCGTGTCAAGCAGATATTATATAATATTACCGGGAATGCGATTAAATTCACCGAAAAAGGCTATGTAAAAATACGGTGCGAACACGCAAAAAGTAAAGGCCGCATTCATTACAGAATTACGGTGGAAGATACCGGTATCGGAATAGCTTCAGATAAGATCACCGATATATTTGAATCATTTGAACAGGCTGAATCTTCGATAACGAGAAAATTCGGTGGCACCGGATTAGGACTATCCATTTCTAAAAAACTCATTGAACTCCTCGGCGGAAATATCGATGTTAAAAGCGAACTCGGGAAAGGGTCCTCCTTTATTTTATCCCTCCCGTTCCGTGAGGCAGATGAACATGAAGTGGCAATCGTACAACAGGAAGCAGAGCATAAAAATGATCTCCGCGGACTTGAAATTCTGATTGTGGATGATGAGCCATTTAACCTGATGCTTGCTGAAATTATTTTAAAGAAATATGGCGCTGTCATCAGCATCGCATCAAATGGCAGTGAAGCATTACAGCGGATCGATATGCAAAATTTTGATATTGTTCTTGCCGACCTGCACATGCCGGAAGTGGATGGATATATGCTCGCAAATAAGATCAGAGACCGGTATCTCCAGGTGCCGCTTATCGCGCTTACCGCGAATGTGATGCAAAATGATTTTGCACGGATTCATGAAAGCGGATTCAACGATATTCTGCTGAAACCCTACAAGGAAAGAGACCTGCTGGCTATGATCGCAAAATATGCGCCGCTGGTATTGGGTGAACATACTGCATCGGATGCCGCACCATCAGAAAGCAATGAATTATACAGCCTTGAAGAAATAAAGAAATTTGCTGATAACGATAATTCAATTGTCGTTTCTATCATAGAATCTTTTATTCAGAATAACGCACTCAATTTATTTTCACTGCGTGATGCGGTGATCAGCCAGAATCTTCCTGCTGTCAGAAATACATCGCATAAAATGCTGCCTTCCTATAACCATTTCCAGGTGTTTGAAATAATCAGCGAATTAAAACAAATGGAGATCATGGAAGATCCTGGTGAAACCGACCTGCAGCAATTATATGACCGTGTGGAAACGGTGAGTAAGCGATTGTTTGCCGAACTGGAAAAAGAAGCGAAAAAATTAAAAGAACCGGTAACCGTGTAATCGTATTTTACTCTTCATCATTACCGGTCAGTATCTTATACAATTTCATTTTATTGTATAAAGTTTTTCTGTCGATCTTGAGTATAGACGCAGCTTTGCTTTTATTATAATTTACCTTAATGAGTGTGTTGATGATCATTTCCCGTTCTGTTTTTTCTGCAAGAGATTTCAGGTCGCCGGGCTGCTCATAGGTATGTGTATGCAGCTGATTATTATTTGCCTTTTGTTCTTCTCTTTTTTCAAAAATGATCTCGTGCGGCAGGGTTTCTTTCTTCACATTTTTCCCTGCAGTAAGCAGCACCGCCCGTCTTACCACATTGCGCAATTCACGTAAATTGCCGGGCCAGGAATATTTTCTGAAAATAACTTTCACATCCTCTTCAAAATCTTCCACATCCTTATTTAATTCATGATTGGCAAGATCAAGAAAATGTTTACCGAATAAATCGATGTCCACGCCTCTTTCGCGAAGCGGAGGAACTATGATAGTAAATTCATTTAACCGGTGATAAAGATCTTCTCTGAAATTTCCTTTTTTAACAGCTTCCTGCAGGTCTTCATTGGTAGCAACAATAATGCGCACATCCACTTCCATATCCTGATTGCTGCCGATCTTTCGTATACGTCTTTCCTGGATTGCCCTTAATAACTGCACCTGAATTTCGTAC
>CAYTFT010000427.1:0-2378 GCA_964437155.1 uncultured Chitinophagales bacterium
TTTCCAACCGATTGTTCGATCCCGACACCCATTGTAAGGCTCTTATTTACATTTTCATATCCGAATCCCGCGCCGCCTTTTGATCCGCCATTCACTGTTACTTTATCACTGATCGTAAATCCTAATGTGATCCCGTATTGTGCGTACAGAACCGTTTTATTTATTTCATCGGAGCGCAATCGAATCATCAATGGAACGTCGACGGACTGAATTTTATATGCCCATTCTTTATGTGTATCAGCGCTTTCAATGGTCTGAAAAACAGCCGGTGCGTAATTCCAGTTGATCCCCGAATGTATGGAAAATCGTTCCGCACTGCCTAATGTCTGATCAATTGTTGGTCCGGCCTGCAATCCAAATGAAGTTCCGAGTCTGTCATACAGGTCGCCTTCAATTCTCCACCAGCCGATTGCCGGTGCAACTGAAAAGCCATAACGGAATTGTTGCGCACCGGCGCTGAAAGAAATAAAACATAATAAAACGATCAGCGTTTTTTGGAAGATATTTTTATGAATTCGTACTGGATGCATATTGAATTAAAATTAATGATGTAAGAAAAATGTTTGTATTTGACAGAATTGAACAGGAAGAATTAAAACAATCCGGCAATGCGTATTCCGGCCTGGTTCAGAAGGATATTATATTTTTCTTCATTGTCTTTATAAACATCCATGAGTCCTTTTTCATAAAAGAAACCAATTAATACAGAAGCGGTTTCTGTAACAGAAAATTCTGTTCCGAATCCCATATTCAGACTTGCATTTGGTTTGAGATAATCAATTCCGTTCGGATTATCTTTTGTGAGATAATCCATATCAGTATCATGCCTTATCCCGTTGGCAGTGTAATCTCCGCGGGCTCTGATGCAATTACCATATGATGCGCCGCCTTCACCATAAAAAATAAATTTTCCCAGCTGGCCGGTACGGATGCGGAGCGTCAGCGGAATTTCAATGTATTCAGCCCTTACACCCCATTCCTTATCGTCGCCTTTCGGAGGCGTATTTTCAGCCGACATACCACTTTCAGTATAGTTCAGATTTAAGCCTGCAGTGAGCGCAAAATGTTCTCCTTCACCGATTGTCTGATCGAAAAGGAGGCCATATTGAAATCCTGAAAATTTAACTGCCGGATTATATAAATCACCCTCAAGTGTAAGCCAGTTCTGTGCAGGTGCAATGGAAAATCCGTATCTGAATTGTTGTGCGTTGAGTGTTAGAGAAAGGAGGAGAATAAAAATCGTTGACAATCTCTTCATAATGCTTTAAAATTTTCGCGCAAATATATATCTCTACCAATGCATCTTAAGGATAAAAGTTCCTGTGTACTGTCAGGAACTGTTTTATATCTGCGCAAAGACCTTATTACAGTAATAAAGTAAACACTGACGGGGTGAGATTACATTTATTCTTTAATCGTGACGGCATTATTCTCTTTGGTAAAAACGCATGATCGCGATTTCAGATTTTTCTGATCGTTACTATTGATATCGGTTTCCCGGCAAGTCTTACACCCGGAGGAATGGGTTCCAGATTAGCTTTAAAGGAGACCTCAATACCTTCGGTTTTAAACTGGCTCTTCAGATTGGAAGGCAGGTAATCGGTTCCATCGGGTCCGGTGGTCCGTATGACCCAGATGTCGGTTCCCTTTTTTACCATTGTTCCGGTGCCGGTTATATCCGCCTTGATATTGATTCCTGGGTTGCTACCTGCCCCACCCGAGGTGTTTTCCTCCTTCGGATTTTCATTGTCGCCCGTTTTAATTTCGGTTGCTTCCTTTCGGAGAGCGGAAGTATCTGCTCCAGGCGCAGATACTGAATCAGCTTTTTGCAGAACGGGCTCCTCAGAGGCATTTTTTTTCTGCCCGCAGCCCATAATTACCGCAAACAACAGGAAAAGGATGGATGGATACAGGATTCGGATTTTCATTTCTTTGAAATTTAACAGCAAAGGTATAGTGTTACGACTGGTTTGGCCGGTCATCTGCAATTTACCCTCTTACCCATCCCCCTGCACCTATCGTTATCGCAACGGAATACCTGACAAAACCGGGCAAAAAGTTAATTTTCAGGGGATAACAGGCATCTTCCTCAATTATTTTTCAGCCGGTGCTTTGTATTGTGAATATCAAAGCCTACCTTTGCAGTCCATTTTTAGGCCGCAAGTCGAAATTAGGGGAGTAGACACCGATAGCGTTTACAAAAAGGCCCGACTGCACTACTTCGCAAGAATTGTGCACACCTGTTTGTGAATATCCTCCCTGACTTCTATCTTTGCAGCCCCAAAAGAAAGTTGAAGTTTAAAAAATGCCTACAATACAACAATTAGTTCGCAAAGGACGGGACGTTATGAAAAGTCCCAGTAAGAGCCGCGCATTAG
>CAYTFT010000428.1:0-2376 GCA_964437155.1 uncultured Chitinophagales bacterium
GATCTTTTCATTCGGCACTGCGCCCGAATAACTTCCGTATGAAGTTGTTGAATCAGAAATCTGGCAGAAATAACTCCAGAACGGCACATCATGCCATTCGAGGTCCTGATACATCATCGGCACCACGCAAATAGGAAAATCACCTGCAATACCACCGCCAATCTGAAAAAACCCAACGCCTTTGCCTGCAGAATTTTCACGGTACCATTGACTTAAATAGATCATGTATTCGATACCGCTTTTCATGGTAGAGGGTTTTAATTCTCCCTTAATGCAATAACTGGCGAAAATATTTCCCATGGTACTGTCTTCCCAGCCCGGAACAATGATCGGCAAATTGCGCTCTGCCGCTGCGATCATCCAGCTGTCTTTTGCATCAATTTCGTAATCCTCCTTCATCACACCACTCAGCAATAATTTATACATATACTCGTGCGGAAAATATCTTTCTCCCGCATCATTAGCATCCTTCCATATTTTATGAATATGCTTCTGAATTTTCCGGAACGCTTCCTCCTCCGGAATACAGGTATCGGTAACACGGTTCAAGCCCTGCTCGAGCAATTCCCATTCCTGCTCAGGCGTAAGATCCCTGTAATGCGGAACGCGCTTGTAATGGGAATGCGCCACCAGATTCATAATATCTTCCTCCAGATTTGCACCGGTGCAGGAAATAATATCCACCTTCCCTGCACGGATCATTTCTGCAAGCGATAATCCGAGTTCACCGGTGCTCATCGCGCCGGCAAGTGTGATCATCATCTTCCCGCCTTCTGTCAAATGCTTTTCATATCCCTTTGCTGCATCCATTAATGCTGCGGCATTAAAATGGCGGTAATGATGTTCAATAAAACCGGAGATAGGTCCTTTGCTCATAATATTGAATTTTACGAATTAATTTACTTCCATATATGCTTCAACAGGCGGACAAACACAGATCAGATTTCTGTCACCTGCCGTATTATTGATCCTGCTCACACTGGGCCAGAATTTTTTATCGCGGAGATAATGAACAGGATACACAGCCTTTTCTCTTGAATATCCATGTTGCCAGTTCTCCGTCACGATATCACGCAAAGTATGTGGTGCATTTTTTAAAACATTATCCGTTTTATCGAATACACCATTTTCAATTTCATCGATCTCCTTTTTAATGCTGATCATTGCTTCAATAAACCGGTCCAGTTCTTCTTTACTTTCACTTTCTGTCGGCTCGATCATCAGTGTCCCAGCAACCGGAAAGGAAACTGTCGGCGCATGAAATCCATAATCCATTAACCGCTTTGCAACATCTTCCACTTCAAGTCCGATCGAATTTTTATATTTTCTGAAATCGATAATAAATTCGTGTGCTACTCTGCCTGATTTACTTACGTATAAAATATCGAAATATTTTTCGAGTTTGCTTTTTAAATAATTTGCATTCAGGATCGCATATTTTGTTGCATTGGTACACCCTTCACTCCCCAGCATTTTGATATACGCATAGCTGATGAGTAAAATACTTGCGCTGCCGAACGGTGCTGCATTGATTGCAGTGATCGCTTTTTCACCGCCGGTTTTAAATAATGGATGTCCCGGAAGGAAAGGTATTAATTTTTCATTCACACATATCGGTCCCATACCCGGACCACCACCGCCATGCGGGATGGCAAATGTTTTATGCAAATTGAGATGACATACATCCGCTCCGATCTTCGCCGGTGAAGTAAGTCCCACCTGTGCATTCATATTTGCGCCATCCATATACACAAGACCGCCGTTCTGATGCACGATATTACAGATCAGGATGATCGTTTCTTCAAAAACACCATGTGTTGACGGATACGTAACCATCAGGCATGCGAGATCATCTTTATGCTCTTCTGCTTTTAATTTCAGATCATCAATATCGATATGTCCTTCTGCATCGCTTTTCACAACAATTACTTCCATGCCTGCCATTACTGCACTGGCAGGATTAGTACCGTGTGCGCTCGCCGGAATCAGCACTTTGGTGCGGTGTGGCTGATTATTATGTATATGAAATGCACGTATCACCATAAGTCCTGCATATTCTCCCTGTGCTCCTGAATTCGGCTGCACACTGCATCCGTCAAAACGGGTAATTTCACTGAGGTCGCGTTCCAGTTCCTTAATTAATTCAAGATATCCTTCTACCTGCTCGGCAGGAACAAACGGATGAATGGATGCAAATGCAGGCCATGAAACAGGAATTAATTCTGATGCAGCATTTAATTTCATGGTACACGAACCCAGCGGTATCATACTGGTTGTGAGAGAAAGATCTTTATTTTCCAGTCGCTTGATATAGCGCATCATCTCACTTTCCGAATGATAGGTATTAAATACCGGATGCGTGAGAAATGGTGACGT
>CAYTFT010000429.1:0-2369 GCA_964437155.1 uncultured Chitinophagales bacterium
GGCCTTCTGAATAATGTTTTATTCAATTCTTTAAATGGTGCATCGCCCATATATTTTTCATGCATGAGCCGAAATAATTTATGAATGGTATCAGCCAGTTCGCCATCACCGCTCATGCGTTTTCCAAAACGGGTATCGTTGAGTTGTCCCTGGTGCACCGAGCGGATATTATTCAAAACCCTTTCTGCCTTATGCGGATAGGTTTTCCAGATCCAGTCGGTGAAAATACCCCCAATTGCACCATTGAGCCGCACCATCGTAAACGTCGCAGTGTAGGCGCCATGATCGGCGGCGGCTTTCATTATTTCCGGGATCTCGTGATCGGTTAATCCGGGAATGATCGGACCCATCATCACGGCAACAGGAATGCCAGCCGTTGCGAGCTGACTTATTGTTTTCAGCCTGCCCTTTGCGGTGGTTGTGCGTGGTTCCATTTTTCCACGCAGATCCTCATCCATGGTTGTAAGCGTAATGAGCACATGTGCGAGATCATCCTTCGCCATTTCCTGCAGTATATCTGTATCGCGCAGCACCAATTGATTTTTTGTGATGATCCCGGCAGGATTTTTAAACCGGTTGCATACTTCCAGCAATCCTCTGGTAATTTTCATTTTGCGCTCCACGGGCTGATAACAATCTGTATTGCCGGAAAAAGTAACTACTTCAGGCACCCAGTTCGGCTTCATAAAGGCCTTTTCCAATAATACAGGTGCATCCGGTTTGGCGATGATGCGCGTCTCAAAATCAAGTCCGGCACTAAACCCCCAGTAATTATGCGAATTGCGGGCGTAACAATAAATGCATCCATGCTCACAGCCCTGATACGGATTTACACTCAGCGGCATTCCTGCATCCGGGGTGTCGATCTTATTGACGATCTTTTTTGGCGTCTCCCTGAAAAAAAGCGTATCCCGCCGGGTAATCAGCTCCTCATCCAGTCCCTCAATATGCTCCTGCACCACATTGTTTTCGTGATACGGGTTTATAGGGTTGATCTGCGAACCCCGGCCCTTTAAAAATATTTTTTCGCCAATGTTTGCAATTTCCATAATTGTCATTATTTTTGACAAATAAAGTCATAATAACTGACAATTTCAAAAAACAGTATGCATTATGTCAAATTTATCCAACAACCTTAAATTCCTGCGGGGGAAGCATAAGATGAGCCAGCAGGAGCTCGCCGACAGGGTCGGTGTGGGAAGAACGACCGTGGCGAATATCGAGGCGAATCTTGCGAATCCGGGGCATAAGACACTTCTGGAGATCGTGAAGATCTTTGATGTATCAGTTGACGACCTGCTGAACAAGGACCTGACGAAAAAAATTAAACAGGTGGTAACCCGTGACATTGAGAAAGGCAGCGGCACCATTATTTACAGGCCTGTAGTTGTCACGGTAGATGAGAAGGGCCAGGAAAATATCGTTATGGTTGACACAAAGGCGGCAGCGGGCTACCCTACCCGCTATCTCGAACCGGAGTATTATAAGGAATTACCCGCCTTTAAACTTCCCGGCACCGATTACCGGAACGGCACCTTCCGTTGTTTTCAGATCGATGGTGACAGTATGCAGGATACCATTCAGCATGGCGATTATGTGATCGGCAGATTTTGCGATAATCATTTTCGAGACGTGCGGGAAGGATATATTCATGTTGTGGTGACGAATGAAAATGTGCTGGTGAAAAGAGTATTAAATAAAGCTGAATCGGAACATAAGCTCCATTTGCTCAGCGATAATGACGCCTACCCGGAGATCGTTGTCGACATTGACGAAGTAAAAGAACTCTGGTATGTGAAAAGTAAACTCTCTACCTATATGCCTGTGAAGAAAACCGATATGGATAAACTCATTGGGGATCTCACCATGCAGGTTCAATTATTAAAAAGCCGGCTGGATAATATTGAGCGGAATTAGTTTCGATCGGTGAGCGCCAACCGGTCAAAATTCTGATCGTGTAAAAAATTCAACCGAAAATTTTTTTGTCGTCTATTTGGTTACCGGTCCTTACGAAACAGCGTGGGGACCGGTTTTTTTATTATCCCTCCTCCCCCAATCTTCCCAATTCCCGATATTTGCGCCATGCTCAACAAATATTCCGTTCCGGTGCGGGTCAATGATCAGATTCTGGTAGATGGAAATCTGCCGCTGCTGATCGCGGGTCCCTGTGTTATAGAAAGTGAAGCCCTCTGCATGCAGGTGGCCGAAACCATGCAGTCGGTATGTGCGAAACTGGGATTTCAGTATGTTTTCAAAGCCTCCTTTGATAAAGCCAACCGGACAGCCGCTGGCAATTTCAGGGGTAACGGCATGGAAGAGGGCCTTGCGGTCCTGCGCAGCGTAAAGGACCGGTTTCAGGTTTCCCTGCT
>CAYTFT010000430.1:0-2361 GCA_964437155.1 uncultured Chitinophagales bacterium
TTTAATTTTTCAGGAGATAATTGCATATTTTTCAGATGTTCGGTCTTTAACTGCTGGTTTTCGCGTGAAGCTGTACAGATCGGTTTTTCCGTAAACTCTGTATTGAAGGAAAGATTTTTATTATAGCAGGGGCTCCCTGGTTTTTCTTTCTGTATGCGCCGCTCCCTTTCCTGTTGTGCCGAACTCTTGCGGAAGTTATTGAAAAGTACACCGAGCGGCGATGCGTCACTCAAGAAATAATCTTCCTTTACTGCAGTGTTTAATTGCTGCAATGTATCAGCATCGACATTTGTCACTTCGGGGACAAGCAGGAAAGGACTTCCCCAGCCGGTGCTGTTCAATGCATAATATTCCAGCAGAAAAGTTTGTTCATTCGCAGTGCCAATACCTCCCTGTGCTGAAATTTTGATTTCCTGTTTTTGTGATAAAAGGAAGGAGCCTTGTGCAGCAAGTGCAGTATTGCAAATTTCCGTAAGCTCCCGCCAGAGATCATTTTTCTTTTGTTTGAATTCTTCCAGAATGGGTCCCATTAAAAAACCATCCGTAGCAAACGCATGGCCGCCGCAATTCAAACCCGATTCTATCCGGAACTCAGAAACCCATAAGCCTTTTTTTGCAAGAAACTTTCCCTGGATATGTGCAGAGCGGTAATCACTTACTTTGAGGATGATCTTTTTTTTAATACTGCCATTTTGATCCGGGAAAAAATCAGGGAAGGAAGCACAGTAAGTGTAGAGTCGCGGACTTAATCCCGCTGAAAATATGACCGAAGATGCAAGGTCGCTCTGTGCATACCCGCGCAATGCAGATAACGCATCAGAAAATTCCGGTGGAAGTGGTTCACCCGATGCCGCATAATTTATCTTATCACATTTTGTCATGATATTGACATCGATAGAACCGGGTTTGATTTTTTCGCGGAGTAATTTTTGCATTGCAGTTTTTTCAGGCCCTTCCGCAAGCGATTGCATCAGTTCAAATTGTTTCTTCACCGTGGAGGTGGAGGGAAGCAATTCGAAATAAGTGCAGATATCATTTCCGGCAATAAAATCCTCCTCCTGCAAAAGAGCTGTTTGTGCATCTACAATTTTGTTTAACAGATTTAAATATTCCGTTATGCGCCGGGCTCTCGCATCTTTTTCGTATTTGTGAATGGGGACAAATCTTTCATTGCCTTCGCTGCTATGGATTTTTCGAATCGACTCGATCAGTTCATCCTGAATGATCGAAACAACAGAAGAAATACCAAACCGGGCAACTTTTAATGGTGTGTCAATTGTATAGGCAAGTCCCATTACGGGAATATGGAAGGAGTGAACAGATGTTGAAGACATGAATGTGTTAGAAGAAAATTAAACTGATCATTAATTTAATCAAAGGTACGCTGCCACGCACTCTGACTTTATTGTTTTACAGTTAATTTACACTGCGCGATTTAATTACTCATAAATTGGATAATTACAGGTGATTTACGAGAATACATTTAATTTATGTCAATCATAGCGAGGTGATATATATCGAAAACTGAAGGATCCGTTACTGTTGTTCAATAAAATATCCCTGGGAATAAAATTCGTCATTTGAATTTTATTCCGGCACAACCTTAATGCTTAAACAATTTTGTTCAGGCCTGATCTGTAGCACATATAATCCGGGAGACAAAAAAGGAAATATTTATTTCAAATAAGGACTTAATAATCAACTTCAATTATACACAGGCTCAGTTCTATGGGTACTTTTGCTTACATGCCAATATGCAGGAGGATTTCATCCGGCCGGATGCGACAGGTGTATTTAATGATCCGGTCCAATTTCCCCGGAGCACAATAAAATCTGTCACTGTGTCAGTAAATTTCCAATGGTATAATCATTGACTTGCCCCGATTGCATATTTGTAAACAATAAAAGCAAAATACAATGGGAAAGATCATAGGTATAGATTTAGGAACAACCAACAGTTGTGTATCCGTTATGGAGGGCAACGAACCGGTGGTGATTCCAAACGAGGAAGGCAGAAGAACCACGCCATCCATCGTTGCATTTCTGGAGAATGGTGAGCGTAAAGTAGGCGATTCCGCAAAACGGCAGGCAATCACGAATCCCCGCAAAACGATCATGAGTATCAAGCGTTTTATGGGCCATCGCTATAGCGAGGTGCAGGGCGAGATCGAAATGATGAGTTATGAGGTAGCACGTGGTGAAAATGATACCGCAAGGGTGAAAATCGGCGACAGGCTCTATACACCGCAGGAAATTTCTGCGATGGTATTGCAGAAAATGAAAAAGACAGCCGAGGATTATCTCGGAACAGAGGTGACGGAAGCCGTTATCACGGTCCCCGCATATTTCAACGATTCACAG
>CAYTFT010000431.1:0-2332 GCA_964437155.1 uncultured Chitinophagales bacterium
AATTAAAGTGAATTTTATTCCCGAATTCAATAAACTGCGCTGTGCTGAAAACCTGAATCAGTTTCGTTCCTCCCATCCGAAAAAATCAGTGCAGCTTACACCCGTTTTCAATTTACCTTCGCGTTTCTTTAAACAGTTATGCATAGTTGCAGGAATTCCGGAGCCTACGAACTGGAGCGACATTTCAAAAGACGCACTGCTGCAATTAGCCGGGCTCCTCACTGAAAGTATTTTTACAGTAACCGGTAAAAGCACCTTCAAGGATGAATTTGTCACCAGCGGCGGAATTAAACTCAGTGAAGTGGATTTTAAAACAATGGAAAGTAAATTATTGCCGGGGATATTTTTCGCCGGTGAAATGCTCGATATAGACGCTGTTACAGGCGGATTTAATTTTCAGGCTGCATGGACAACTGCCTGGCTTGCTGCAATGGAAATTGCAAACAGAAAATAATACGGACCTGATTTAATTGGTTACCGTAATATTAAATCCGATAGTCTTCACCGTACCGCCATTTGCTCCGTTGGAGCCGACGATGGTTTCCACTTCGATATAATCAGCACCGGTATAACCGGCAGAAGGCTGATAATATAAATAGGAGCAGAAATTTGTTGTAGAATCCCGAACGATAGAACAGATTGTATAATGTTCAGCCATTGTTGTTATGGAAACGCCGTCTTCATCACCGCAGATGCCAAAATCATATTTATACAACTGCGTATTCGAAACGGTCACATCGACAGTTGAGCCCTTTCCGAATTCATTGCAGGCGGAAAGCAGGATGGCTCCAATAATTAAAAAAGCAGTAAACAGAAATACAATTCTCCTTCTGAACATATCTGCAAATATAATTCATTTCAGATGATGCAATTACGCGGTAGAAAGGCGGGCTTTCAATTATTTTCTATCTTTAAATATGGAACACAAAAACAAACTGCATGAAGCCTACGTGGTCTTTGTCTTTTTTACACTCCAGACAGTGCTTACGGTCATCAGTATTTTTTTTATGCATCCCGATGAATGGGTGGAGGAAAACGGCGCACTGCACATCCCTGACGTATTAATTGACCTCGGCCTTATGACGACCGCGATGCTGATTTGCGGTGCAAGTATGATGGCGATCAAACTCGCGGATGAAAGGAAAACATTGCCTTCAGCGGGCTTTACGATTCTTGCAATTTCAACCGGGATCTTTTTTGTGACATCCTTCGAAATGGAAAACATCAATAAAGCAACGCATATTTTTATGGGCGGTATGATGTTATATCTGCCGGCCATGCTGCTCATTTTCTTTTATTCTGATTTTCCGAAATGGCTTAACTGGTCGGGTGTTGTTGCCTGTCTTCCGCAGACACTATCCAGCATCTGGTGGATGGCCACACGGGAACATAATGCCCGGATGGATCTGCTCTCCAACATCGGGTATACCTTTATCATCATTACTTGTCAGAGCTGGGCTGTAATTGTTATGAAACATGCCCGGAAGCCATACCCCAAGGCTGTTTCTGAACAACAGAACTGATTTTTTTTAATACGATTAAACCTCCTGCTTTTTTTACCGTCAAACTCAAAAACATTTCATGAAATTCTTCACTGCCTTATTGCTTATTCTTTGTACCGGTATGACCATGGCTCAGCATCCCGGCGATAATTTATTCGGAACCGACCAGGTGATCACGGTTGAATTAAACTTCCCGCAAACAGGATTCTGGGATAGTCTCACCGCCAATTATACAGCTGATGTATATATGGTAACCGCCGCTACCATCACCGATAATACCGGCACTTACACGTATGATTCTGTCGGTATCAAATTAAAAGGAAATTCCAGTTACGGACATCCGGGTAATAAAAAATCATTCAAGCTTGATTTTAACCGGTATATTGACACATTAGATCATGACAGGCTCGAAAAACTGCATTTTAATAATTGTTTTAAGGATCCCACTTTTATGCGGGAAAAGATCTATTACGATATCTGCCGTAAAGACAGCATCAATGCACCGCGTGCAAATTATGCGAATGTTTATATGAACGGTACTTTCTGGGGATTTTATGAGGTTGTGGAAGATGCAGATGATGATTTTCTGCATACGCATTTCGGAGAATCATCTGAAAATTTATTTAAGGCGGGTGACCAGTTTGGCGGCGGCGGGGGTGGTGGCACAGGATCGGCAGCCGATCTGAAATATTACGGTACTGATTCCGCGTCTTATACTGCAAGGTATACTCTTGAAAACAATACATCCGAAAATGACTGGACAGATCTCATTACGCTCACTGATTTTATTAATAATACAACAGATGATGATTTTGCCAATCAGCTGAGTC
>CAYTFT010000432.1:0-2293 GCA_964437155.1 uncultured Chitinophagales bacterium
TGGAATAATAACTGCCGAGCGATCCCTTGCGGTTGAGAACACCAATTGGCTGCACAGGCATGATCCATAAAATACCAACACCCAGTTCTTCCAGCCGTGGAATATGCTTATCAAATGCATCGAAGGTTCCTTCGGGCGTGTATTGCCTGATATTTACCTCATAAATAACGCGGTCCTTGCTCCATTCGGGGGCAATATTCTGCGCAAATAAAATTATAGGGCAGATCATGAATAAAAACACTAAAATATTTTTCATACGATTCATTTCTTTTTTATTTGCATTCCGGCGCGGGCATCCGCTGCTGACATTCATTTTGTTCAGAACACTAATTTCCGTTTCACAAAAACACCAACGCCGGCTTCAATGATAAATTATTTCTATTCAAAAGTAATTATTTCAAACGAATACGGTTTCAACAGGATACTGTCATTTGTAATAACAGAGTCAAAATGTCCTTTCATATTTTCTACGCGTGTGCCAAATCCTTTTGCAGGAAATGCAATTTCAGTATTCCCCTTGTTGAAAAGCACTACAACCTGGTCGCCAAAATACTGGCGGATAAATACGAACAGTTTTTCATCATCCACAGGTATTTCAAAATAATTTCCATACAGCAATGCCATGTGTGTACTGCGTAATGCTGCCAGTTTTGCAACGGTATTTTTCACATCAAGCTGGTGCACATTCAGGGAATCGAACACCATCATTCTGCGGTTATCGGGATCGTTGGCACCGGGCATTCCGATTTCATCCCCATAATACACGACCGGAATACCCGGAACAGTAAAATTAAATGCCATCAGCATTTTCAGTTTATTATATCCCGTTGTATCGGTCACTTCAATATGCCGCTGCCATCCCGCCTCCTTATCGTTTTCATTCCATTTTAAATCACCGCTCGCATACGAAATAAATCTTGCCATGTCCTGATTACCGGAAATATTTCCCATGAGATGATGATATCCGAAATAATTAAATGACTCCTGCAGGGATGCAGATAATCTGCTGAAGGGAACATCATCTCTTGCAAACACACTCCGCGCATCAAAATACAGGTCGAAATCAAACTGCGCATTCAATAATCCGCTGCCGATATAACTGCCGATAAGTTCGCGTGAGCCAAATGTTTCACCGATCTGATAAATATTCCGCTGCTGCGGGGTCTCCACTTCTGTTTTTATTTTATACGTCAGCAACCGCCAGAATTCCGTTTCAATATGTTTGGTGGCATCATGCCTGAAACCGTCGAGACCGAATGTTGTGAGCCAGTACATCGCACTGTCGGCGCACGCTTCAGCAACAACCGGATTACTGTGATCGAAGCTCGGCATATACGGCTCAAACCAGGTAGTGAGACGCTGTTCATCCCATAAGCGCAGATTTTTTCTGCCGTCCGGTAGATCGAGTTTACTGAACCATTCAGGATGCTGCTTCCATAAAGGATGTTGCTCATGCACATGGTTCGCAACATAATCGAGATATACGCTCATGTTTTTACTGTGCGCATCGTCTACCAGTGATTTAAATAAAGTATTATTTCCGAACCGTGTATCTACCTGTGTGAGTGAGATGGGCCAGTAACCATGATATCCGCTGAACCAGCGATGCGGTTCGGGAAATTCCTGATACGCATTATATGGATTTTGAAATACCGGCGATATCCATAATGCATTGAATCCCATTTTCTGAAAATAACCATCGTCTATTTTTTGGCGGATACCTGCAAGATCACCGCCCTGATAATTCGCCATCGGTGCAACACGATCATCGCGCACAGGTGCATCATTTGTTTTATCGCCGTTATTAAAACGATCGACCATCATAAAATATAAAATGGTTTTTTGCAGATCATCTTTTTCCAGTAATGCAGGATCCATGATCACATTACCGTAATCAAGCGGAATAAGACGATCTTCATATTCCATTGCATTATCGTAAGCATAAATTCTGATATAAGAACGTTTGACATTTTTAGCCGCCGCCGGGATAATAACCACAAATCCGGGGTCACTATTTAATGTTACGGGAATGCGGAAATTATTCCAATAAGCAAAGCAATGGAAGTTCTTTGTATTGACAGGGTAACCCACCGGGATCAAAATAGAATCGTTACCATGCAGATATGCCAGTAAGGAATTCGGACTGTTTTTTCTTTGTTTGCCCACATGTAAAACAGAATTATAACCGCCGATCCCGTTGTCTACTGAATCTTTATTTTCCGGATCGAGAAACCAGTTGCCGTCGGCAACAATCTGATATTGGTAATTTCCGGGATTGAGAAGAAGAGTGGTT
>CAYTFT010000433.1:0-2280 GCA_964437155.1 uncultured Chitinophagales bacterium
TAATATGGGTGCCGAAATAGGCGCAACTACTTCTGTTTTCGGTTATGATGATTCCATGCGCCGATATCTCGAGGCTACAGGAAGAAAAGAAGTTGTGCAGCTTGCTGATGCAGTTGCCGATCATCTTACCGGCGATGCAGCCGTATATAATGATCCCGCAAAATATTTTGATCAGGTAATTGAAATTGATCTTAATACCCTCGAGCCACATATAAATGGTCCGTTCACTCCGGATCTTGCATGGCCGATCTCTAAATTAAAAGATGCTGTTCTTGCGAATAACTGGCCCGCGAAACTCGAAGTCGGACTTATCGGAAGCTGCACTAATTCAAGTTATGAAGACCTCACCAGAGCCGCTTCATTAGCGCGTCAGGCAGTTGCAAAAAAATTGAAAACAAAATCTGAATTCACGATTACGCCGGGGAGCGAACTTGTTCGGTTCACGGTTGAACGCGACGGATTATTAAATGAATTTGAAGCTATGGGCGGTGTTGTCCTGGCAAATGCCTGCGGTCCCTGTATCGGTCAATGGGCACGGCATACAGATGATCCAGACAGAAAAAATACGATCATCACTTCTTTCAACCGCAACTTTGCAAAAAGAAATGACGGCAATCCCAACACACATGCATTTGTTGCCTCTCCTGAAATTGTAACAGCACTTGCTATTGCAGGAGATATCACTTTCAATCCAATTACAGATACGCTTATTAATGAGGAGGGTGTTGCAGTTAAACTCGATGAACCAACCGGTATCGAATTACCGGTAAAGGGATTTGATGTAGAGGATGCAGGGTATATAGCTCCGGCATCGGATGGCAGTAATGTAAGTGTAATTGTTTCACCGGATTCAAAGCGCCTTCAGTTGCTCGCTCCTTTCAAAGCATGGGAAGGAAGTGACCTTACCGGTTTGAAATTACTCATCAAGGCGAAGGGAAAATGTACAACCGATCATATTTCAATGGCCGGTCCGTGGCTTAAATTCCGCGGGCACCTGGATAATATTTCCAATAATATGCTGATCGGAGCAATAAATTTCTTCAATGAAAAAACCGATTCTGTAAAAAATCAATTAACCGGTGCGTATGGATCTGTTCCGCAGGTGCAACGCGCCTATAAAGCTGCAGGCATCGGCAGTATCGTAGTGGGCGATGAAAATTACGGAGAAGGTTCTTCCCGTGAGCATGCTGCAATGGAGCCGCGCTTTTTAGGTGTTCGCGCCATTCTGGTGAAATCGTTTGCACGTATTCACGAAACGAATCTGAAAAAACAGGGAATGCTGGCATTGACCTTTGCCGATAAAAATGATTACGACAAGATCATGGAAGATGATGCGATCGATATTAAAGGATTAACAACCTTTGCACCGGGCGTTCCGTTAGAACTTGTTCTGCATCATGCAGACGGAACATCTGAATCGATCCGGGTGAATCATACCTATAATGCACAACAGATCGAATGGTTCAAAGCCGGATCTGCATTAAATCTGATCGGTGATAAATAAATTAATTTGATAAAACGTAAGGAGGGCAAAAAACCCTCCTTTTTTTATTTTGAAAACGCAGGTTATTATCGGCATATTTTTATTCGGGCGGATGATCCTTCCGACGGAATCTGTTGCACAGAATACAAGCCACCAGCCAACACTTCGTTGCGAAATTGATACTTCCGGCAATCTCTGGATAAATCATGAAAAAATAACATTTACCTCTGTAACGCTTGATTACTGGATTCAACTGACGGGAGAAATACCGGAAAAGTTTGAGGAGAAAAAAAGACTGCTGCCGGGGCATTTCAGATCGGCATATTATGTATTCAATAGCGCAGGTATTGTGCTCGATTATATGGTGCGGTCCGACAGTTCTGAATTGTTTACCCATATCTGGTGGAATATAAACTCCTCTGCATATTATCCTACAGAGAAACTTTTTACGGATACAATTATTGTTTGCGGCGTGCCGGTACATACCAATACTGATTTTACGCGTCTGCAAAATGATGCCTGGTTTTCTGCACATTCCATGCAGAAAAAGAACGGGAAACAATATTCCGGATTTATCGGAGTGTTATTCAACCCCGAATCAGTTGTTTTAAAAAGGGACCGCCACACAAATACAATTGCTGAGATCGGATACCGGCAGTCGCAATCCTGGAATTACACAGCAGGTGTTGCTTCCGGGGAATAAATTGCAGAAAAAAGCAAAGAATAATCCGTCAGAAACGGGTCATATTCCGCGGCGGATATTTTATTATGCATGAAAAAGAATAATTTGCATGCAC
>CAYTFT010000434.1:0-2275 GCA_964437155.1 uncultured Chitinophagales bacterium
TTTCTGAAAACAGGATTAAACCAGCTCGGTTTTAAATTCGCTTGTTGTATGGAAAGTGATATGCGGATAATTTTCGCGGGCAACATTTAATGCCCAGCTTGTTTCTGCCATATATACCGGATTGTGATCCTTGTCAAAATAAATATATTCATTTTTCAACCGCAGAAATTCATCGAGTTGTTTTTTATCTGTTGATGTCATCCAGCATGCTCTGTTCATATGAATAGGCTGAAACCGGCATTTTGCGCCATATTCATTTTCGAGGCGGTACTGGATCACTTCAAATTGAAGTTCGCCCACGGTGCCAACCACTTTTTTATGACCGCTGGTATGAATATATAACTGTGCAACACCTTCATCGGTCAACTGTTCAATGCCTTTATCGAGCTGTTTGGTTTTCATCGGATCGGTATTGATCAATTCCTTGAATATTTCCGGCGAGAAACTCGGAATACCTCTGAAATTCAAATCTTCTCCTTCAGTCAGTGCATCCCCGATCTTAAAATTACCTGTATCATATAACCCGATCACATCGCCGGGATATGCTTCTTCAATAACATCTTTACTTGCTGCCATGAACGCGTATGGATTATTGAAGCGCAGATTTTTATCGAGCCGCACATGATGATAAAAACTGTTGCGTTCAAATTTCCCTGAACATACACGAAGAAATGCGATCCGGTCGCGGTGGCGCGGATCAATATTCGCGTGGATCTTGAACACGAATCCTGTGAATTTATTTTCATCTGCTGCAACAAACCGTTTGTCGGTTTCCCGGCCTTGTGGTACCGGAGCGATCTGAATAAATGTCTCCAGTAATTCCTGCACACCGAAATTATTTATCGCGCTGCCAAAAAAAACAGGAGCAATGTCTGCACGCAGATATTTTGTGATATCAAACGGGTCATACACACCTTCAATCAATTCGACATCATGTTGCAATGCCTGTGTATCTCTTTCACCCACATTTTTTACCAGCAGCGGATCTTGTAAATTTTCAATGGTGAGAACATCGTCCTCCACGCGTTGTGATCCCGGGCGGAAAAGATTTAATTTTTTATGATAGAGAGAATACACACCTTTAAAATGCGTTCCCATATTTATCGGCCAGCTCAAAGGTCGAACTTTGATAGCCAGCTTTTCTTCCAGTTCATCCAGCAGATCAAACGGATCCTTCCCGTCGCGGTCCATTTTATTGATAAAAATGATCACCGGGGTTTTGCGCATACGACAAACCTCCATCAGTCTTTCTGTTTGCGCCTCCACACCTTTGACGCAATCGATCACCAAAATAACACTGTCAACCGCAGTGAGCGTCCTGTAGGTATCTTCGGCAAAGTCCTTATGGCCGGGTGTATCAAGCAGGTTTACCTGAATGCCTTCGTATTCAAACGTCATCACCGAAGTGGCAACAGAAATTCCTCTCTGGCGCTCAATATCCATGAAATCGGAAGTAGCTGACTTTTTGATCTTATTGCTTTTTACAGCACCTGCAACCTGAATGGCACCTCCATAAAGAAGGAATTTCTCCGTAAGGGTTGTCTTTCCCGCATCGGGGTGGCTGATGATCGCAAATGTTCTCCTGCGCTGTATCTCTGACTGAATGCTCATTTTTATTTTTTCTCCGGTAACCGGGCGCAAAGATAAAATATAATAATTTGCAGGTTGCCATTGATTGGTTCCTGAGATGTTTGAATATCGAAAAACCGGTGATAGCGGCTAATATTAAGATCGACGGTGGAAATAGTATACTTTCGCGATACGGAATTAAATTCCGGGCCGGTATAATTTAAAATAAATTATTTTTTAATTCGGGATTCTGCCGTACTCTTTTAAATGCGGTTTAATTATAATTATGCAAACAATCCGAACACACCGAACATCATTCCTAATATAAGAATTACAAATATCAGATAGATTACAAACAGTGTGAATAAGATAACGGCAGTGATGCCTAAGCCAATTGCCCATTGTGCGTGACGCATATTGGTGTACAGCCCGGGATTTTCTTTGATCGTATTAGCGGCAACAATTCCTTTCGTTATCGCTAAGATACCGAGAATAAATCCCGCTATCGCAAGCACTCCGGTAACTGTGAAAATAATACTCAGGATACCAATTGTCCGCGCATCTTTAGCGGCTTTCAGTTCACCCGGCACAGCGGGTATTTCATCCTGAACTTCTGTAAATGCATGCCTTGCATGTGTAACAGGGTAACCGGAGGAAACCAAAGTTTGGGGTACGAGTGATTTATCATTAATCAAAGGGACATCAC
>CAYTFT010000435.1:0-2271 GCA_964437155.1 uncultured Chitinophagales bacterium
ACTTCTGTTGCGCAAAACCCGTAAACGTTTTCACCATGCCGATGAATTCTTTGCGGTAGCCGTTCTTGTCATCACCTATCGCGGAATTAGCAAGTTTAATAACCTCCTCGTAACCGGCATCTCCCTTAAATTCAGAATCGCGCAATAACATACCGAATTCAACAACGGCACCCGCCCATCTGAAATTATCGGAAGTGGATGCGAGCGGCATCATGCTGTTCGTGAGTGCCCGTTCAATGAGTTTGCTGGTCTCTCCGTCCGGTGCCTTATAGCGAAGTTTCAGTGTCATCACTTCATCGGTATTATAGGCGGTTGCTTTTACTTCTGTGGTCTGGTATTTCAGATCCTCTCCGTTATTATTTTCTTTGTTCGGTCCGCTCGGCTGATAATGACCCCTGCGCATTTTAATTTCATACAATGCCGTCACACGATGCCCGGCACCGAGTTCACCGGCATCTTTTGTGTCATCATCAAAATCTTCCTTATTCAGCAAGCGGTTTTCGTATCCGATAAGCCGGTATTCTTCGACAATGGCCGGATTAAATTCCACCTGGATCTTTACATCTTTTGCAATCGTAAATAATGTTCCGCGCATGTCGGTGGTGAATACTTTTTTCGCTTCTTTATCGCTGTCGATATAATAATAACTTCCGTTGCCTGCATCGGCGATGGATTCCATTTTGCTGTCTTTATAATTTCCCATACCGAACCCGCATACGGTAATAAATACACCCGATTTTCTTTTTTCTTCAATCAGTCGGGTCATTTCACCATCGCTGCTTGCGCCCACATTAAAATCACCATCGGTGCATAATATAACGCGGTTGTTTCCTTCCTTAATAAAATTTTTAATTGCAATAGAATACGCGAGTTGTATACCTGCACCACCGGCTGTGGATCCGCCTGCTTCGAGCTGATCGATCGCATTTTTGATCGTCTGTTTATTATTACAGCTTGTTGATGGCAAAACTTCCCCTGCAGCGCCGGCATATACAACCAGTGCAACACGGTCTTTTTCATTCAGATTATCCACCAGCGTTTTCAGCGAACTTTTTACGAGGCCGAGTTTATTCGCATCCTGCATGGAACCGGAAACATCAATTAAAAAGACAAGGTTGGAGGCTTCCGCTGTTGTATAATCAATATCCTTTCCCTGTAATCCGATCATGACAAGACGGGTATCTTTATTCCACGGACATTCGCTCATTTCATAATTAATGGCGAACGGGTCATCATTTTTCGGTTGCGCATAGGTGTAATCAAAATAATTCACCATTTCTTCAATCCGCACCGCATCTTTCGGCGGTGTTTGTCCGTAATTAATGAACCGGCGGATATTTGAATACGATGCATTATCGACATCAATCGAAAATGTCGACAAGGCATTGCCGATCACTTTTTTAAATCCGTTCTCATTGATTACGTTGTATGCCTCCGTATTATATCCTTCACCGTATTCGCCGTCGTAATCTGCCGCCTCCATACTATATAATGCCGCACCGGTGTTGCCCATTGATTTTGTTTTTTTCTCGGACCGGAATGCGGGTTGCTGTATGTTGAATCTCACTTCATCCTTTACATCCTCTGTAGCGATTTCTTCAACTATAATATCAGGTTGATCCTCCGTTACAATTGAGAGTGCAACATCCCATGTAATTGTACTGTTTTCGGGAAGTAATAATTCAGCGTTTTGCGGGGCATATCCGGCAGCCTTTATTTCAAGCACATATTCACCGGCAGGCACCTTTTCAAAATAATAAGTTCCGGCTGAATCAGTAATAACAGAAGCAGTTCCCTCTGTTCCGGTAAGGGTAACGTGTGCATCGGGAACCGGCAGGCCCGATCCGGTTTCAGTGATTTTACCCGATAAATTGGCTGTGCCGTTTTCAGGCAGCGGCGGGGTTTGGCTGAACTTGTCTGCAGAAATCAAAATACCGCCGGCAACGATCAGCAAACCGGCAGCGGAGAAAAGTATATTGCGCATATGGATTTTTTTATGTCCGCCCTGCGGCGAACGGTGAATAATGAATTGACAGCCGTGAGATGCGGCGGATGATTCAATTCCATAACTGTGATGAAAAATTCTGTGGATCTGGTTTATGGGTTGGTTTTTCCACTAACCGTAACAAAATCAAATTTGATAAGCGGGGGCACCAACCGATAGGTTAAAGAGATGACAAACGGTAATTAATTTATTAATCAGCGTAGAGTTGAAATTTTTTCCTTTGCAAATAAATATTCACTCCATACTAACTGGCGCGAGCGTCCGCT
>CAYTFT010000436.1:0-2261 GCA_964437155.1 uncultured Chitinophagales bacterium
TACCGGAATGAAGATCGTGATCCCGATACAGGATTTTATCATTTCCAGTTATCCGGATGTCTTCTACGAATTCAGCGGAAGCGGTTCTCTCGAAGATTCTGTTCTTACTGTGGATTATACGGTGCTCACTATCCAGAACGGACTCATAATTGACGAAAACAATTGTATCGCATCTCTGGTAAAAAAATAAGATCAGTGCAGGATAATAAGATGCACCACAGAACAGGAAAAAGGATCATTCACTTTTACTAAATAATTTCCCTGAGGTAAATCCCGGACATCCATAAAAGGGTTGTCCGGATTTATTTTTTTATGCATCAGTATTCTGCCGCTTATATCCGTAAGTGTAATTTCAGCGGCCTGCGATTTTGTTTTTATCCATATATATTGTGATGCCGGATTAGGAAAAACGGAAACGGAAAATGTGTTGTCCATTTCCCCGGCAGATAATAATGCTCTGTCAAATTTTACAAGTCCCCTCGCCTGTGTGCCGATCCAGGCAATGGCATCCGCATCAATGCACATTCGTGTAAGTGAATCTGAAAGATCCGAATTTTCATTATTGTAATGCTGCCATTCAGGATTGTCAAAAATATCGAGTCCCGATACAGGCATGGCCAGCAGTCCTGTGCCATCAGCATATAATTCCGCATCATTCACCGTCCAGTCACTAATATCAGAAGAGACCGGAGTAAAATTCAGAAAGCCGAGTGCCGGCGTAAATAAACTGAGTCCTCCAAAAGATGTAGCCAGCCATTTATTATGATCTGCATCTTCTGTGATCTGTAAAACTGTATTATCACTTATATCAGAATTTTCTGTCCGGTAATATACAATTTCACCCGATATATAGGTAGACAACCCGCCATTGAGTGTTCCCAGATATTTAATATCATTTGCATCGATATAAATATCCAGGATGCTCGATGACTTTAAAGCCGAATTTTCCGGCGTATAGGTGTACCAGAAATCTGCGCCATCCCATTTAGTGAAACCACCCTGTGAACCGATCCACATAGTATCATTTACATCTTTCGTAATTGCCTGAATCTGAAAATCGGGTATACCTGAATTCCCCGGATCATAAACCGTCCAGTCCGTTCCATCGAATTTTCCCATCCCGTTAAGCTGTGTGCCCACCCAAAGCACATCTGCATCATCCACAAAAACAGATAATATCTGGTCGCCGGGAATACCGGAATTTGCGGTGGAATAAACGGTCCAGCTCCCCGCCGGATCCAGTTTCCCCAACCCGTTTTCCGTTCCCACCCAGATATTTCCGGCAGGATCTCCATAGACAACCCGCACCCAGTCATCCGGAATATCAGAATTGGAAGTGTTGTAATACGTAAATGCAGTTTGCGCCTGCAAAGAATACGCATACCCAAGGGAAATGATTAACAGAATGAAACGCATCAAACAAAATTAATACTTTCTGTCTTGGGCAGAAGACATAAATTCAGTAATTTAGAATCTGATCTGATCCAATATAAAAATTCTCCTTTTCGTTTCATTCAAAATGTGAAGCATCATGCACACTAAATATATACAATATTTGCTTTTCCTGTTTGTTGGTTTTGCAGCAGGATGTTCAAAAAAAATCGCATGTCCCACGCCTTCTGAGACTTTGGATAAATTCACAACCGAAGATGGCATTACCGCTTATATAACCAATGACGGTGAAGCGTATATTGAAGAAGGCGGCGGGTGCTATTTTTATGTTCAATATTTTACACCGGGATTTGATTCTGTTTATGTTTTTACCGATTCAGGCATTTATATTACAACAGATGAAGGAGATCTATATCCGGTTGACAATAATTTTATTGAAGATTTTGAATCCTATACAACATTTACTGATCTGATCGCGCAGCACATCGCAGATTCCCTGTTGCATTGGGATAGTTTTACCCTGCAAAGTCCGGGAGCCCCAACCATTGATGATTATAATGCGCTTCGCACCTGTATTTTGCATGGCACGTGCGATTTTATTGACAACCGGTTTGATCTGGTGCCTGATCCGGAAGACATGAATGACACCGTTTTGCAATGTACAAGTGTAGCGCCTACTGAAGAGATGGTCACCTCAAAGTGTTCCATAGATCATTCCAATGCCTATTTTATAAAAGGAAATGATATCTGGTTTGAGGCCCGATTTAATATTCAGAGCGGTATGCCCTACAGTCTTGCCGATTTTGAAAATGGTTACTTTGATCAAAGTCCCGGGCCGCGGATTGTTATCATTGACAACAAACTCGCCA
>CAYTFT010000437.1:0-2259 GCA_964437155.1 uncultured Chitinophagales bacterium
TGTACAGGAAATTTTGAAGCGCTAAAGTTAAGAACTTCGCTTTAATCAGCACGGCCGGTTCACGGGAGATGGATTAAATTTATGCCTTTAAAGCCAACGGTTGAAAAAGGTTCTGATCATTACATATTACTGGCCGCCCTGCGGAGGAGTTCCTGTGCAGCGCTGGGTGAAGATGGCGCGCTATCTGCGTTCATTTGGATGGGAACCTGTTATTTATACAGCCGAAAATGGAGAAATGCCGGTCGTGGACCATACACTGGAAGCCACCTTGCCCAAAGATCTCACTGTAATACGCCGCCCCATCTGGGAACCCTATTCGCTTTACAGGAAGGTGCTTGGATTAAAAAAGGAAGAAAAGATCAACGCAGCATTTTTGCAGGAAAAAAAGAAAAAAGGTTTTATGCAGGATGCTGCGGTCTGGATCCGGGGTAATTTTTTTATTCCGGATGCACGGAAATTCTGGATAAAACCCTCTGTTGCATTTCTCGCAGAGTATTTAAAGAAAAATCCTGTTGATGCGATTGTAACTACGGGTCCGCCGCATAGCATGCATCTTATCGGAATGGGTGTTGCACAGCAATTACCTATACCGTGGGTGGCAGATTTCCGCGACCCGTGGACGAAGATCGATTATTATGCGGAACTGAAATTGACAAAACGTGCCGATGCAAAGCACAGGGCACTTGAAAAACAGGTTCTCCTGCATGCAACAAAAGTGGTAACAGTGAGCCGGCATTGGGCAGAAGATTTTAATGCGGTAAATAATGGAAATACTGAAGTGATCACCAACGCATTTGATGAAAATGATTTCAGGGGCGAGGCCGGTCCGTTGTATGCCGGATTTTTATTGCATCATGTCGGCATGGTGAATAAAGCACGTAATCCTGAATTATTCTGGAAAGTGTTACATGCATTATGCGACGAAGACAAGCAGTTTGCAGCGGACCTGCGCGTTCAGCTTACGGGAAAAACCGATCACAGTGTACTAGAATGTGTTTCAAAATACCGGCTTGAAAAAAATCTGATCCGCATTGATCATGTTTCCCATAAAGAAGCGATCTCTTCCATGCGTCGCTCGCCGGTTTTATTATTATTATTGAACGATACGCATGATATTCTGGGCCGCATTCCGGCAAAGGTGTTTGAATATCTTGCAGCAGCGCGGCCTGTTCTCGCGGTGGGAGATACCAATGGAGATGCTGCGCAGATCATTCGCGATGCCGGTGCAGGAGAAGTTGCAGAATTGCAGAACGAAGACTCCATCCGCGCAGCGATAATGAAATTATATGCCGCATTCAGGTCGGGTAATTTATATGTTAATCCGAAGGGAATTGAAAAATATACCGGATTGTCCATCGCTGAAAAATATGCCGCGTTGCTGGATGCTCTTTAAAGCAGTTGCCTGATCGTATTAAAAATTCTTTCCGTAGCCTTGCCGTCCCATAGCGGCGGAATTTCTCCTTTTTTATAATTACCGGAAAGTATGGATGCAATGATGGTGCGGATACTTTTTTCATCGAAAGGAACCAGTGTATTCGTACCGATAGAAATGGTAGAAGGGCGCTCGGTATTTGGCCGTATGGTAAGGCAGGGTTTTCTCCGGTAGGTTGCTTCCTCCTGAATGCCACCGCTGTCGGTGACAATAAATGTACAGGCGCTGATCAATTTCTGAAATGCAAAATATCCCAGCGGCCCGGTGAGCAGGATACCGGGAATTTCATTTACGGCATGCATCAGATCAAATGCCTCAAGATTATTTTTTGTGCGCGGATGTACCGGAAAAACAACAACGGAATTTTCTGCAATCACTTTTAATAATTGAATCGAACGCAATAAAGCATCTTTCGTATCTACATTAGAGGGACGATGTAAAGTAACGAGTGCAAATTTTTTATCTGTGAGATGATAATTTTCCACCACCGGATCGGTGTCTATTTCTTTTGAAAATGCGACCAGTGTATCGATCATGGTATTTCCGCAAAAGAAAATACCATCATCTGAAAAACCTTCCGTATGCAGGTTCCGGAGCCCGCTTTCTTCCGTAACAAAATGCCAGGCACTTAAATTATCGGCGACGATGCGGTTATTTTCTTCCGGCATCGTAGCGTCAAAACTGCGCAATCCGCTTTCGATATGTGCGGTTTTAATTCCGAGAGCATGCGCTGCTTCCGCTCCTGCGCGGGTAGAATTTACATCACCTACTACTATTACCAGGTCGGGTGAAAATGTTTCCCGCAGGAGGAGCAACAGCTGTTCTTT
>CAYTFT010000438.1:0-2257 GCA_964437155.1 uncultured Chitinophagales bacterium
CTCCATGCAGGGAAAATACCGGTTGAACGCGATACGGTTTATAATACGATCTGCAGTTATAAGGACGCTGACCTTGATGCTGTATTCGGTGTTGATGTGCCGGTTAGCCTGCCGGTGATAAATAATTGATCGCACATGAAAGAAATCTATATTATCCGGCATGGCGAAACCGATTTCAATCAGCAGGGCATTGTGCAGGGCAAAGGGGTGGACAGTTCCATTAATACAAAAGGACAGGAGCAGGCACAACAGTTTTTTGAAAAATATAAATCTGCCGGGTTCGACAGGATCTATATCTCCACATTAAAAAGAACTATGGAAACAATTGCCCCATTTGCTGAAAATAATATTCCGGTAGAAAAATACAGCGAACTCGATGAAATAAGTTGGGGCATTCATGAAGGACAAAGCAATGGTGATACATTTAAGGAATTTTATCGTATCATGCATCTCTGGCAGCAGGGAAATACGGGTGTGAAAATTGAAGGAGGAGAGAGTCCGGATGAAGTGAAGGCGAGAATGTCGCAGTTTCTGGATACGATTTTACCCAGGGAAGAAAATAAAATTCTTATCTGTTCACACGGACGGGCCATCCGCATTTTATTATGCACCATGCTGCAAAAAGATCTCCGTGAAATGGATACTTTTCCGCATCACAATGTTAACCTCTATAAATTGTTGTATAACGGGAATGGATTTACGGTAGAATTGTTTAATGATTTAACGCATTTACATGGATAAGAAGATCATTCTCTCGCTGGTCAGTTATCTGAATACGAAACCATTTTTGTATGGGTTACAGCATTCTGCGATCCGCGAACGCCTCGACCTTCAACTGGATATACCATCGGTTGGAGGGAAAAAGATCCTGGAAAATAAAGTAGATATCGGTTTGGTACCGGTTGCCGTACTCGCGCAACTCAACGATGCCCGCATTATCTCCGATTATTGCATCGGTGCAAACGGCGTTGTAAAATCCGTTTGTGTATACGCTCAAAGGCCGATCGAAGAAGTCGAAAATATATTCCTGGATTATCATTCGCTTACATCTGTGCAGTTGCTGAAAATACTGTTAAAGGATTACTGGAAGATCACCCCGCAGCTTACGAATGCCTATTCCGGTTATATTGATGATATTTCCGGCACAACGGCCGGACTTGTGATAGGCGATCGTGCCATCCGGCTGAACGCTGTTTTTCCGTATGTATATGACCTGAGCGAGGCCTGGAAAAATATGACCGGATTGCCTTTTGTTTTTGCGGCATGGATCACGCGCAAAAATATTTTTACGGATAATTTATTTGAGATCAATGAAGCGCTTAAATATGGTGTACATCATATCGATGCAGTAGCAGATGAATATCAGTCGGACCTTTTGCGGAAAGAGGAGCTCAAAGATTACCTGCAGAATAATATTGATTATGCACTGAATGCCGACAAGCGTAGAGCGCTGGATCTTTTTCTCGGGAAGATCAGGGAAAATAATCCCGTTCAGATCTAAAGTTTTTCGATCACAGGTAATGCTGTTCTGATCAGATGATCAGTAGCTGCTGTCGGGTCCTTGCTGAATTCTCCCGTTGCCCGGTTTGCCAGCAAAACATTCAGAGAAATACATTGGTGCCCCATTAATTTTGAAAATCCGTACATCGCAGCAGTTTCCATTTCAAAATTGGTGATACGGTATTTACCGTTTTTAAAACTGACAATATCCTCATAAAATTTTTCCTGTGTTACCGGAAGAGAAATTTTTCTTCCCTGCGGGGCATAAAATCCGGGTGCCGTAAGTGTGATGCCGTGAATGAAATCCTTTGCAAATGTTTGCAACAGATCTTCACCACCCTTGAATACATACGGATGAATGGTAGAATGGAAATAACAATGCAATTTAAATTGCGTGAGCAGGTTCTCTTCTTCAGCGGAAGGAGAAAAAGTATAAAAATGCATCACATTGTCGATGCCGATGCCAAATTCGGAGGCGAGCAGACTGTTCACCGGAATATCAGGTTGTACACATCCCGAAGTGCCGATACGTAAAATGGTCATCGGTACATGTTCCCCGTAAAACATATTTTCGCTGAAATTATAATTCTTCAGCAGGTGCAGCTCATTGAAAACGATCTCAATATTATCGGTGCCGATGCCTGTGGAAATAACCGTAATGCGTTTATTTCCGATATAGCCGGTATGCGTAATGAATTCACGTTTATGTATTCTGTATTCCACGCGGTCGAAATATTTTGATACCATTTCCACTCTG
>CAYTFT010000439.1:0-2227 GCA_964437155.1 uncultured Chitinophagales bacterium
CCTGATTATTATCTGTGATCTCTACCTCTGCATAAATGGGTTCCGTTAAGCCGTCGCAGGTGAGGCAATCGGAGTAAACGAAGATCTTATAATTGCCTTTCCGGAGAAAATTGAACTGATACGTACCGTCATAACTCGTCTTGGTTTCATCATTATATGTGGACCCGTCACCGTAAATGATATACACGCGCTGCTCTGCCACATAATATTCGTTGAAGAGGATACCCGATGCATTGTATTCTTTCAGATAAACTTTCCCGGAAATTGTGGATGTCCCGCCATCACCCGGTAAGGATGTGCAGGAAGAAAAGGAGATAGCGAACAAAAGAACCGGTATCAGCACATTCACAGCTGAACGAAAGGAGCCCGTCATGTTAATTTGCATTTAAGGTTTGGTTAAGCGAACATTATCTTCTGTAAAAGTATGGATTTTAATTGTTTTTCTGCAAGGACGCACTGTATGCATATCCTCAGTTTGATTTTACAATTTTGATCGTTGCCGTTGCGGAATTTGTTCGCACTGTTACAAAATACATCCCCGGCTGTAAATCGCCGGCGATCTCCGTTTCAGTGCTGCCTGCATCAGGAAATCGACTTTCAACTTCCTTGCCGGTTACATCATAAATAGTATAAGCAATAACGGGATCAGCGGGTGATGCATACAAAACGGTTGCATTGGAAAACGGTACGGGGTAAATATTGACTCCGCTGCTTGTTCCTGCTCCCGAATCTGTGTCACATACAATCGTGGTAACAGTTTTCACACCTGATTTTTTGGAGCATCCGAAAGTATTGAACACCTCAACTTTATACGCTCCGCTTGTTGTTGCAGTATAGCTGATATTCGTTGCGCCGGCTATTGCAGTTGCTCCGTTATACCACTGATAAGTATACCCCGCACCTGCATTTGCAGTAAGTGTAACACTGAGTCCGATACAAAAAGTAAGCGGGCCACCGGCTGTAATCGTTGCTGTCGGCTGTGGATTTACCGTTACCACAACGGTATCTGTAGTAGCCGGTCCGCAGCCAAGCCCGTTGTTTACAGTAACCACATACGTTGTGGTAACCAGCGGCTTTGCACTCGGATTTGCAATGGTCGTATTATTTAATCCTGTAGCCGGACTCCAGCTATAAGTAGTTCCACCTCCGCCACTTAATGTAACGCTGCTGTTTTTACAGATGGTGGCATCCGGACCTGCATAGGCGATGGACGGTGTGCAATATTTTAATGTGGTCAGATCAAAATTGAGTGTTGCATTGGAAGTATACCCTGCAACATAGAGATAACCTTCAGAGGAAAAACCTTCGGCGGATGCATAATCTTCTCCCGCACCTGTTCCGCTGTAAATAGCAGTGAACAGGCGCTTTCCTGAAGGATCGAATATTACACTTACCATATCAAAATATCCTGATGCGTTGGTGCACCTTCCCGCCACCGAAATATTATTGAATTTATCTATGCTGATCGCATTTCCTCTGTCATCGGAGTTTACCAGATTACTGAACCGGTTCAGCCAGATTTGAGCGCCGGAGGTTTTATCATATTTGATCGTTACAATATCACAGGAATCCGCTGCAGAATTTGCACTGCGTCCCGTTACAAATACACCGGATGAAGAAACAATAATTGCAGAAGGCTTATCTGTAAGTGATGCCGGACCGTTATAGGCAGTTGCCCATTGCTGCACGCCGGTAGAATTATATTTCAGCGTAATATAATTATCTGATTCGGCGACCGTATTGGTATGCCCACAGACATACGCTGTACCCGCATCAACAAAAATATTATCGGCTGTTACATTGCCCGCGACTCCGAGAGAATATTCGGATGCATATTGCTGCGCCAGTGATGTATTGTATTTCAGTGTCAGGAGATTATTACTGGTTCCGTTCCATGTTGTTCCGGCTATAAAAAGATTATTGCTGCTGAAAAATATTTTCACCGGTTTATCAGGTCCGTTTGCCACATTGTTATACCGCACAATTGCCTGCTGTACTCCCGATGCATTAAATTTCAAAGTAGCAATATCCCAGTTTTTATAAGAAGTAGGAGAGGCGTCGCTGTATCCTGTAACAAAAATCGCCGTGCCTGATGTGTTCGTTGTTACCGATACTGCTATATCGCTTTCACCGGTGAAATCATACCTTCTCGACCATACCGAATCGCCGGCCGTATTTAATTTCATTAAAATATTTATTTTTAATATAATTTTTTAAAATTAATAAT
>CAYTFT010000440.1:0-2218 GCA_964437155.1 uncultured Chitinophagales bacterium
TCCTCTCCTATTTCGGCAGACAGTTCCAGATAGTTGCGGGATAATTCCTCCGTAAAAAGCACACGGGGAATTAAGGTGAAGGGAGCGTATGTTATCGATATTTTGGTCTCATAAAAAGGCACCTGGAGCATATCCTCGCTGGTGACAGAAATCTTCAGTTTATTGAGCATATCGCCCGGAGAAGCTGCATTGAGTTGCACAGTGCGAAGGGCATGGAGGGTTCCGCTCCGTTTATCGTAGATCGCAAAGGAATATTGCTGTTCCTCCAGCTGAAACAATAAAGAATAATGCTTGGTGAAATCTTTATTGAAATCCTTATCGATAAAATAGTCCATACCCTGCGGTAAAAATACTTGCTTTTTACCGGAATTAATATTCTGGTTCGGCTGTAACTTTGCCGTAAAATATTGAGCAATGCAACGGCCAAGAAGATTACGAACGAATGCGATCATGCGGGAAATGGTGGCGGAGACACGGTTAAGCAAGGACATGTTTATTTATCCGGTTTTTGCAGTTCCCGGAAAAAATGTGCGGGAAGAGATCAGTTCTATGCCCGGGGTTTTTCATTTTTCATCTGATAATCTCAGCCGTGAAGCAGAGAGATGCCTGAAAGCCGGCGTAAATAAATTGCTGATATTTGGCGTTGGCGAAGAAAAGGATGCTGCCGGGAGCTCTTCTCACAGCATTTCAAACGCAGTAGCGAATGCAGTGCGTACCCTGCGCGCCGATTTCGGAAATGATATTCTGCTGGTGACGGATGTTTGCCTCTGTGCGTATACCGATCACGGTCATTGCGGCCTGTTGCACGGTCATACCATTGCCAACGATGAAACACTGGACGTGCTGGCAGAAATGGCGCTGATGCATGCTGATGCCGGCGCTGATATTGTCGCCCCCAGTGATATGATGGACGGCAGAGTTGCAGCCATACGGGAAAAACTGGATACAAACGGGCATACAGAGAAGGCGATCATGAGTTATTCCGTCAAATTCGCTTCGGGTTATTACGGTCCGTTCAGGGAAGCAGCAGATTCTGCCCCCTCGTTCGGCGACAGAAAGACCTATCAGATGGATTTCAGAAACAGTCGCGAATCACTGAAGGAAGCCCTGCTGGATGTGGAGGAAGGTGCCGATATTCTCATGGTGAAGCCGGCACTCGCTTACATGGATGTGATAAAAGAAGTAAAACAAAGCACACTCCTGCCACTTGCCTGCTACAATGTTTCTGGCGAATATGCAATGGTAAAGGCGGCCGCAGCGAAAGGCTGGATTGATGAACAGCGGATCGTCATGGAAAACATGTATGCTTTTACCCGCGCGGGAGCTGATATCATTATTACCTATCATGCCCTCGATATCCTCGAAAAGGGCTGGCTGTAATGCATGGTGATTTTATAATAAATCCTATATCTTCACCTCAGGTCCGGTCCTGCTGAATTCCGGATAAATGACCAATACCCTTGCAGATCAACATCACATACAAAGAGATCATCCGGCTGAGCCTCCCGCTCATGATCAGCAGTTTGTTCAATAATCTCATCAGTCTGATCGGGGTGGCTTTTATGGGACGCGTGGGAGAAACCGAGCTCGCGGCTTCGGGTGTAGCTGCTCTAATTTACATCACTCTTACAATGATTCCATACGGATTATCCGTTGGTTTTCAGATAATTATATCCAGAAGAGCCGGGGAAAATAATCCTTCGTCCATCGGACGGATCTTTAATAATAACCTCATTTTCCTGATGGGTGTTGCCGTTTTGCTATTCCTGTTTCTCCAGTTTGCGGTTCCCGTTCTGTTGCGTCCGATGTTTTCTTCTGAAGAGGTTTTCGATGCCGGCATGCGCTATCTGCAATACCGGAATTATGAAATATTCTTTGCCGTTTTTGCCTTTACACTGCTCGGATTTTATACGTCGATCGGTAACAACCAGATCATAACCTGGAGTGCCGTGCTCATGCTCGTGGTGAATGTCTTCTTTAATTACAACCTGGTATTTGGCAAGATGGGATTCCCTGAAATGGGAATTGCAGGAGCCGGGCTTGCATCACTGATCTCGTCGACTGCAGCCTGCGGACTGAATTTCTTTTATCTCCTCTTTTCCAAATACAGGAAACTGTTCGGTCTATTTAAATTTGACAAGTTCGAGTGGAAACTGGTAAAAAGTGGTCTCGACCTTTCGGGCCCTGTTGTATTGCAGCACATGCTTTCCACCGGGAC
>CAYTFT010000441.1:0-2212 GCA_964437155.1 uncultured Chitinophagales bacterium
CCAACCCTTGATCTCAATATTCCGGGAAACAGTAACACCGGAAAAGATATACCAGTCCTTGTTTGTATCATCCCCGCGGTATTTATGGTCGTCGCGCAGGATCTCAACACCACCGTTCATTTCATCGGAACGATTGGAGAGTTGCCAGGCAATATCGCCATTCCCCTCCAGTAAAATTTCCTTGGAAACATAGGTAGTGCTTACGTCATCGAGATAATCGGTAGTTGTCTTCCTGTAGCCCACTTCAATACCGATGTTCCAGTCCTTCGAAACGGATCCCTTGAGACCGAAGCCCATCGGGTAAGAAAGCTGATAGAGCGAATACGGATCACGGTCGGGGTAAAAACTATTCCCCTGCCCTTCTGTGCCCAATGGTTGCAGATCGTACCAAACGCCCTGATACTGGGCCCGCGGGTTAAAATGGAAACCCGATATCCCGAAAAAGAGATACGGAGACATGATATTCCAGCGATAATTGGGATTATATTTCTTTAAGAAGAGTTCGAAAACGATGGAGGCCTCTTCGATGGGGGACTGGAAACTGAGGTTGCGCTCATTTTTCCATTCCTGCGTGGAGTTATCGTCGTTTCCCGAGATAAACCCGTAAAAAACGCTGCCCCGCATTCCGAGCCAGTAATTGAAGTTCAGTTTGTAGAAAGCGCCATAGGCCGGGTGGGTCTCCCTCGGCACAAACGCAACAGGAGCAAGGTCTCCCTGATAGTTGCTTACTCCGCCAAATAAACCCAGCTCAACATATTGTTGTGCGAAGGCGATATTCAACTGGAGCCCGAGGATCAATAATAAAATTCTTTTCATACTGTATTACCTTACCCTGAACATTAGTAAAAGTAAACAAATTAAAATTGACCTGACTGGAAATGGTTGCTTCTTTCGAAGAAAATCATACTTTTTAAAAAAAAATGCGATGTCACGATTTTGGTCCGACGGGCAAATGCAGGCAATTGTGTCTATTTTTGCCTGACACATCTGAAAAAATGAAATCGAAAAAGGGTACGATCCTGCTCGCACTATTTACCGGGAGTTCCGGTTCCGACCGTTTCTATCAGGGCCAAAACTATGCGGGTTTGCTTATATTGTTATGTTTCTGGGTAATTCTGCCGGGTCTCATTTTTTATATAATCAAATTCAATGTGGTGCCCAACTGGGAGCCGTTTTTACTGGCTCAATTTGCACTTCCGATACTCTTTCATCTGTTTGCCGCTGGCCGTTATCTGGTCATGAGCGAGGAAAAATTCAAGTCACAGGATGTATCAAAAGGTAAAACTTTTTTGCTCACTATTGCATCCATCCTGCTCACTGCCTTGTTGATAATCGGCGGGAACAAATTGTTGTCCTCCGCACAGAAGGTCGATATCACAAAAGAAGATCCCAGCATGGTTTTATCGGCAGAGCAGCTTTCAGGTGATTTCAGAAAGAACGAGGATGCCTTTCGCAGTAAATACGACAATCAGGTGATTCAGATCGAAGGAGTGGTAGTGGAGACCGGAAATGATTTTGAACAGGGAGCTTATTTTGCGCTGCGCGGACTCAACAACGATCCGTTCGGAATCAAATGTTATTTTGAAAGCCAGAACGGTGCTGATGCCACTATGGTGAAAAGCGGAGATCAGGTTGTCATTAAAGGAGTATGTAACGGGAATAAACTGGAGAACAGCAAGCTCATCTCCGTAAACGGTAAAAAACTTCCATAACAAATCAAATTATAACTGCCTGTGAATTTACCTTCCAAATGGATGGAAAATGCCGTAAATGAATTTGCCAGACTTCCGGGCATCGGTAAAAAAACTGCGCTGCGGCTGGTGTTACATCTGCTTAAACAGAAAAAAGAAGATGTGCATCAGTTCACTACAGCACTGGAACAATTAAAATCAGAAATTCATTTTTGTCCGAACTGCTATAATATTTCCGATGCGGAAAACACTTTGTGCACGATCTGCGGCAATATGAAACGCGATCATTCGGTTATATGTGTAGTGGAAAATCTCCGCGACCTCATTGCCGTTGAAAATACAAATCAGTTTACGGGTGAATATCATGTGCTGGGCGGCGTAATTTCTCCTATAGAAGGTGTGGGCCCTGAACAACTGCATCTGGAATCGTTGATACAAAAGGCGAATTCGGGGAAATACAGGGAAATAATAATGGCATTGAATCCGACGATCGAAGGAGATACCACGATTTTTTATATCAC